>JAAFHN010000585.1 GCA_013298415.1 Comamonadaceae bacterium | reverse complement strand
GTGCCGGCGCCTAGACAGCGGCGATGTAGAGGTGGAATCTGGGTGGCGGCGGGGCCCTGAACGGCTTTTGTATGCAGTCTGAGCCTGTTTTTGAAAGAAAATACCCACACTGTCCAGGTATTTATTGCATGTGATGCTACGTAAATCGTAGCGTTACTCAACACGTCACCATGTCCACTGCCGCTCTGTTTCGCTCTTCGCTGACATCCCTGCCCCACATCAGCGCTGGCAAGGTGCGCGAAAACTATGCGGCGGGCGCAGAACGCATGCTGATGATCGCCACCGACCGGATCAGCGCGTTTGACGTGGTGATGGGCGAACCGATTCCCGGCAAAGGTGCGCTGCTCACGCGCATGGCGGCATTTTGGTTCGCGCAGCTTGAAGGCATCGTGCCGAATCACCTCACGGGCGAAGACCCGCTGTCGGTCGTGTCTGCTGCCGATGCGTCGCAGGTTCAGGGTCGCTCCATGCTGGTCAAGCGCTTGAAGCCTGTGCCTGTGGAAGCCGTGGTGCGCGGTTATTTGGCGGGCAGCGGCTGGGCGGAATACCAAAACTCGCACTCGGTTTGCGGTGTGGCGTTGCCCTCGGGGCTAACGAACGCCTCGAAACTGCCCGAGCCCATCTTCACCCCTGCCACCAAAGCGGCAGTGGGCGATCACGACGAAAACATCAGCTTTGAGCGCATGGCCGAACTGATCGGTGAGCCGCTGGCCACCGAGATCAGGCGAGTATCGATTGCGCTGTACAGCCGCGCTGCCGAGATCGCGCTGGCCAAGGGCATCATCATTGCCGACACGAAATTCGAGTTTGGGCTAGACGAACGCGGCACGCTCACCCTGATGGACGAGGTGCTCACACCCGACTCCAGCCGCTACTGGCCGCTCGCGAGCTACGCCCAGGCGCTGGCCGCCGGCAAAAACCCACCGAGCTACGACAAGCAATTCCTGCGCGATTGGCTGGAAGCCCAGCCCTGGGGCAAAACTGCGCCTGCGCCTGCTCTGCCGCCGGAGGTGATTGCCAAAACCTTGGCCAAATACCAAGAAGCCTGCGACGCACTCACGGGCGCGGACGGTGGCATCGGGCAGATCTGAGCGCACGCCAAATTGTTACAGCCGTGACATTTCGCCGGGGGGCGTGTCCATCTCGCGTCAAAGGCTCCCCTGGACAACACGTAGTTCGTGAACTTCCCGTCAATTCGGCGCGAGGGCCAGTCGCTTAATGCGGAATGCCCAAGGGAAACTCCGCAAAACGCCCTTGATGCCCGCAGTCTTCTGAACTGCCCTCGTTGCGAAAGGCCAAATCCCATGTTGCATTCTGAATCCCTTGTTGACTACGCCCCCTCGGGCTATCCCCCACAGGCCAGCGGCACAGCGCGCGCACACCCCGCGCCAGCGTTGGCCGCAGCTGAACACCGCTGGCTCAGCGGGTTTGATGCCGATTTGCGCGCGCGAATTTGGCAGGCGAGCAAAAGCCTGCGCGTGCCTCGTCTGCACAACGTGTATGCGCAAGGCGATGCGGCAGACGGCGCGGATGCCGCGATGTACTTGGTGCTGAGCGGCCAATTGCAAGTGGTGAGCCACCGCAGGCCAGGTGGATTTGACAGTGGCAGCGCTGCGGGATCGGAGCACACCCTGACCGTGCTCACACCCGGCAGCGCCTTTGGCGAGGTGGGCCTGCTGGAGGGTGGCCCCCGGCCTGTCTCGGTCAGAGCACTGGCCGCCTGCGAGCTGAGGGCGCTGCCGCGCCGCAGCTTCATGGCGCTCATGCAAGAGCCTGGGTTTGCGCAAGAAATCGCGCGCCTGTCCGCTCGAAAGATTGCTAGCCTGGTGGGGGTGTACAACCACGCCGTGTCAGGCGATGCCGAGCAGCGTTTGGCGCGGCGCTTGCTGCTTCTCGCGCAAGACGACGATGCCCGTGGTGCCGTGGTGGCGCGAGAGTTTTTTCTCTCGCAAGACATGCTGGCCAACATGCTGGGCATTTCTCGGCAGTGGGTGTCTAAGCATCTGCAAACCCTGCACGACTCAGGCGCGGTGGAGTTGCGTTACGGCCGACTCTTGATCGCGGATTTGGCCGCGTTGCAGCGGGCGGCAGGCTGACTCGACGCTGCGCCGCGTGCATTTGTCTGGTGTTTGTTCAAGTAAAGTTTCGTCTCGGGCATGTAAAGCGTTGTGTCCATTCCACAACCCTGAGCGGACTTTCCCGGTACATATGTCTAAGCCTTGACAGTGCGCTATCGGAAGTGCGTAAGTGTGATCAAGCCGTAAATTTGCGCCGCAAAAACAAACACAAAATGCAGGGCACTAAAACTCTCAGCGATGTGCGAATACCCCTTGCGCGCCGCAAAGTGCGTCGATGCCGTGTATCACCAGCCCAACAGTCCGCGCCGT
>JAAFHN010000097.1 GCA_013298415.1 Comamonadaceae bacterium | reverse complement strand
AGGTGCAGGTGCAGGTGCAGGTGCGGGGCTGCTTGCGTCGCCTCCGCCACCGCAGCCTGCAGCCAAGGCGGCTGCCAAGCTGAATGCCAAAGTGAGTGACTGGCCGATGCGAGCGAGATGGGTCATGGGGAGCCTCCGAGTAGTTTTCAAATGCTAGCGCTGCCTTGTTTCTGGCATGCAAGGCTGCGGTAACGCTCTGGTATCGGTTGCGTGTCTGATGCGTAAAGGCACCGAGTCGGCGAATGCGTGGCCAAGGCACGCTGACGAACACGAAGCAACTCCCCGGACATCCACTGGGGCGTGGTCAACGCTCGCCCACAAATTGCCGACGGGCGACAGCTTTCTGAAGCCGTGGACGCCTGCGATGGCTATCATGAAACCATCTCCAGCTCCAAGAGGCAAACCGCATGCAACGCAGACGAATCCTTGAAACCAGCGCCACGATGGGCATTGGCGCAATCGCTGGCTGCGCGCTGCCAAGCCATGCTTCCAAATCTGTGCGCACGCCCTTTGATGTTGCTGCAAATCTGCTCCCCATCGTAGGCAGCGAGATGCAGTTTCCCGTGCGGCGGATTTACTGCATTGGCCGCAACTACCGGGCGCATGCGATTGAGATGGGCTCCAACCCTGATCGCGAGCCGCCGTTTTTCTTCCAAAAGCCCACCGATGCCCTGCAGCTTGTGCCGCCTGGCAAAGTGGTCGATCACCCCTATCCCTCGCTCACCAAAAACTACCATTACGAAGTGGAGCTGGTGGCTGCGCTTCACAAAGGTGGCAAAAGCATCCCAATTGCCAGTGCGCTCGATCATGTGTATGCCTACGCACTCGGGCTTGACATGACGCGCCGCGATTTGCAGCGGGCGATGGGTGACGAGAAAAAGCCCTGGGAAATCGGCAAAAGCTTTGATCGTTCAGCGCCGATTGGTCCCTTGCACTTGGTGTCTCAGGTGGGGCACATTGGAAAAGCAGGAATCTGGCTGAAGGTGAACGGCGCGATCAAGCAAAACGCCAACCTGAGCCAAATGATTTGGAGCGTGGCCGAGCAAATCAGCAAGCTCTCTGAAGCCAACGAGCTCTTTCCTGGCGACATCATTTACTCAGGCACGCCAGAAAACGTTGGCCCCGTGGTGCGCGGCGATGTCATCGATTGCCACATCGATGGGCTGCCAGACCTGAGCATCAAGATCGTTTGATTCCGTTTCCATTTCTAAATCCTTCCTGTCGTTGTTGCGTCGCCTTGTCGTGCCTCAGCACTGCCTGCGACTCCGCGCCTAGAAAGGAATGATTGGGAAACGGAACGGGCTGGATTGCCGCTCAGGGGGAAAACTGCTCGCCCGGCACGACGAAGTTGCCTGCGCCGAGGTGGTGGATGGTGCGCAGCTCTGGCGGGATTTGATCGAGGGGCAAGAACTTGCCGTTCGCCACACAGCGCGCATCGGCCCAGGCGCGGATGATGCGGCCGATGAAGAGATCGTAGGTTTGCTCGATGTGCGGCTCGGGGTAGCGCTCGCATTCGAGCCAACCCGCGCAGCCGAGCGTGAGCGGCAGTGCGCCGTCTGCGTGCGGCTCGCCATCGAAGTAATCAATGCCGAGTGGAATCAGCTTGTCTCGGCCTGGCGAGTTGTTGGCACTCGTGCTGCCCAGCGCCATGCAAGCCGCTGCGCCTTCGCGCACGCACACGCCGATGGCAAAGCGATTGCTCTTTTCAATCAAGCCGCGCGTGAAGCACTGCTTATCGATCACCACCGCGCACTTGGCCGCACCTGGCGCGTAGTCGAGCGCCATGTTCCAAGCGGCCGCCATCGCGTTGCGCTGCCCCGCATGCACCGCGCTCACGATCACGGTGGCTCCCGTGTTCATCAAGCGCCAGGCGTGGTTTGCGTCGAGGGCTTGAACAAAATCGGGGCGATCAATCAGCATTTGGTCGTGTTGGCGATGCCCTTCGATACCTCGGGGCGAACGGAGAGCGAGGCCACTGGCTACTTGCGGATGTCGTCCACGAAGGATTTGAACTCGTCTACATCTTCGAAGCTGCGGTAGACGCTGGCGAAGCGCACGTAGGCCACTTTGTCGGCTTTTTTGAGTTCGCGCATCACAAGCTCGCCCAGGCGCTGGCTGGGCACTTCTCGGGCGGGGGCATTGAGCAACTTTTCTTCGATGCGCTCGATCATGCCGTCGATTTGCTCGGTACCCACCGGGCGTTTTCTGAGCGCAATGTTGAGCGATGCGAGCAGCTTGGTGCGGTCGTAATCGATGCGCCTGCCGTCTTTTTTCACCACGCTGGGAAAAGTCACTTCAGGCCGCTCGTAGGTGGTGAAGCGCTTTTCGCAGCTGCCGCATTGCCTGCGGCGGCGGATGAAGGCGGCATCTTCCGACACGCGGGTTTCCATCACCTGCGTGTCGGCGTGGCTGCAAAAGGGGCAGCGCATCGAAGCGTGCTCTCGGCTTTAGCCGTAAACCGGAAAGCGCGAGGTCAGCGCCTTCACTTTTTCAACCACCGCAGCGATGTTGGCCGCATCTCGCGGGTTGTCGAGCACATCCGCAATCAGGTGCGCGGTAGCGCGGGCTTCTGCTTCTTTGAAACCACGGGTCGTCATCGCAGGCGTGCCCACGCGCACGCCACTCGTCACCATCGGCTTTTCGGGATCGTTGGGGATCGCGTTTTTGTTGATCGTCATGTGGGCCGCACCCAGCACAGCCTCGGCTTCTTTGCCAGTGATGCCTTTGGCGCGCAGATCCACCAGCATCACATGGCTTTCGGTGCGGCCGCTCACGATGCGCAGGCCGCGCTCTATCAGCGTTTGGGCCACCGTCTGCGCATTCGCCACCACCTGCGCTTGGTAGGCCTTGAAGCCGGGCTCCAGCGCTTCTTTGAAAGCCACTGCTTTGGCCGCAATCACGTGCATCAGCGGGCCGCCTTGGAGGCCGGGGAACACGGCGGAGTTGATGGCTTTTTCATGCTCGGCCTTCATCAAAATGATGCCACCGCGTGGGCCGCGCAGGCTCTTGTGCGTGGTGCTGGTCACCACGTCGGCATGTGGCACAGGGTTGGGGTACACGCCTGCTGCAATCAAGCCTGCGTAGTGCGCCATGTCCACCATGAAGATCGCGCCGACGGCCTTGGCAACCTTGGCAAAACGCTCAAAATCGATACGCAGGGCGTAGGCCGATGCGCCAGCGATGATGAGCTTGGGGCGCTTTTCGTGCGCCAGGCGCTCCATTGCGTCATAGTCGATTTCTTCGTTTGCGTTGAGCCCGTAGCTCACCACGTTGAACCATTTGCCGCTCAGGTTCAGCGGCATGCCGTGGGTGAGGTGGCCGCCTTCGGCCAAGCTCATGCCCATGATGGTGTCGCCGGGCTTGAGGAAGGCCAGAAACACAGCCTGGTTGGCACTGGCTCCGCAATGCGGTTGCACGTTGGCGGCATCTGCGCCAAAGAGCTGCTTCACGCGCTGGAGGGCAAGCGTTTCAGCCACATCCACAAACTCGCAGCCACCGTAGTAGCGTTTGCCGGGATAGCCCTCTGCGTATTTGTTGGTGAGCTGCGAGCCTTGCGCGGCCATCACAGCGGGCGAGGCATAGTTTTCGCTGGCAATCAGCTCGATGTGGGCTTCTTGGCGTGCGTCTTCTGCCTGGATGGCGGCCCAGAGCTCGGGATCGGTTTGGGCAACAAGGGTTTGTCGGTTGTACATGGCAGTTCCTTCGAGATTAAGGAGGAGTCGCGCGGTGCGGCGCGGCGCTGCCCAGGCGAACGGCTGATGCGGCTCTGAAACCAAAACCGCCTGCACTTCCCAGTGGAGCTCCACGTCAGCGCTGGTTCCCCTCTCAGGGTAAGCGCCTATCGCCAGTCGTGCAGGGATGCAAGTTTAGCGCAGCAGCTTGTCCCTGAGCTGCTTCCAAAAATGTAGCGTTACATGCAACAAATATCTGGACAGAGCTTGGAAATCACTTGATTGGGACCATGCCTCAGATAGAAACCCGTTCGCCCTGAGCTTGGTCGTTGGGCATCGCCAGGGGCTTCGACAGGCTCAGCCCGAACGGACGGGTTGGCGCATCTGAGGCATGGTCCTAATCAGGGGAAATCATAGAAAAAGCCACCCTAAGGAAGCCTGGGTGGCTTTTGGGCGGTCTTCTCAAAGGCCCGGAGGCGCAGCCGCAGGAGCAGGCAGCCTCGATCAGAGCTTGTTCAGACTGACGGGGTCTTGCAGAGCTTGTCGCGGCTCGGGGCCCTGCGAGGGGGCAGGGCTGGCAGCCGGTGCCGCACTCTCGCTGTGCGAGGACACGCTTCGGAGCGCACCCATCTCGGCCAAAGCGCGATCTGCGGCGCTCAAGGGCGCGGCAGGCGCTGCTTGCGCTGTGATCGTGGGCACGCTGCGGCCGCGAGCCACTTCACGCAAGCGCGCTTGCTCGGCAAACACTTTTGCCGAGTAGCCGCCATCGCCGTCGTGCAGCGCCGCGCCCACGTAGTACTTCAGGCCCGCTTCCACAGAGCCCGCGCGCTGAATGCACTCTTGCAGCACTTTCACGCCCACGCGAAGGTTGGTCACTGGGTCAAACGCTGCAAGCTTGCCGCCAAAGTGGAGGTACTTGTCGGCGTGAACGCCCGTCATCACCTGCATCAGGCCCTGCGCGCCCACGGGGCTTTGGGCAAATGGGTTAAAGCCCGACTCCACCGCCGCGATCGCCAAGATCAGATGCGCATCGAGCTTGGTTTCGCGTGCGATGTCGTGCGCTTCCACCACCAGGGCGGCCACAGGTTCAGGCGCCACGCGATACTTGGTGGCGAGCCACACGGCCACGGCCGCTTGGTCTTTCGGCAGAGATTTCACCAAGGCTGCCGTGGCGCGATCAATGGCATCGGGCTCAACATTCATGCCCGCCCGAGACTGCACTCGCTCCTGCAGCCACTGCGCCAGGCGCTGCTCGCCTGCATCGCGCAAATCAGCCCGGGTGGCTGCCAGGATCAGCATCAGCGCGATCACAAATCCAATGAGCGCCAGGCTGTTGTGCAAGAGCTCCACAAAGCCACGTCCAGCATCGAGTAAAACCATCCGCACCCGTGCGCCCAACACGCCCACAGATGCGGCAGCCCAAGCTGTGGCACTTGGCCCGGAGGCAGCGGCTTGTTCGCCGCGAAAAGTTTGAAAAAGCATCTTCAGAATCACCGAAAACCGCGCCCAACGTGAAGCCGATTCACGTGCGCCAATCACGAGCCAGACGCCCCCATAAAAATTGAGGCGGGGTGAACAGCCGCTTTCAAACCCGCCGTCGAATCCGCCCTCGGATCCGATTTTTGCCGCATTGCGGCGCTGGGGTAGCTGGTTTGTAGCGCTTTACCGTGCTCATGGCTACCGAGGTAGCACCGGGTTGGCCGCACTTTCGGGGAAATTCCCGAGTTGCAGGCCGCAGTGCCAGGCTTCGCGCCGCAAATGGGCAGGCGCAAAACGAATGGCATCGGCTGGATTGCCAGCCAGGGCTGGCCTGATGAAGCGGCAGCACTGCTCGGCAAGCTGTATATTTTAGCAGCACAGGTAAACCCTGATCACGCAAGCGTCTGAGTGGCTCAAGCGGGTGCCGCGCAGCGTGAACTGGTTCACGCTACCGAGTCAGCTTCGGGCATTGAACAAATCAATTGGCGCATGGCCCAACACAGGCCTAAAGTGCAGTTGCCGATTCACACATCGGCATGAGCGATGGCCTTCAAAACGCCGCGCTGACCTTAGGCTCAATGCGTTGGGCCTGGCGGAGCAAACCATCTACCTTTGCCCCGCAAGACTGGTGCTTCCTCTGTGAGCACCAAGCCCGAAGCGGCCTCGGCCCTTCGGGCTTTCTTCATTTTGCGTATGGGTTTCTTTACACAAGCTGCCCAATGCCTCCACAGTTGCTTCACAGAATCGACTGGCACTACATCCTTGGAGGTTGCTCATGCCAGCTCAGTTCTGTTTTCGTGCCCTTGGCGCGGTGGTCACGTCGCTTCTGATGGCGCAGCTCGCAGGCTGCGGTGGTGGAGCGGCGGCAGACGCGCCCGTGGCTGCGGATCCTGCGGTGCCCACCGAAGTGCCCATGGCACCGCGTCCGCCCCAAGTGCCGCCTGCCCCAGCCGTGCCGCCAGCACCCGTGGTGCCACCGATCAACCCGCCAGTGCCTTCCGCCCCAGCCCCAGCACCTGCACCTGCACCTGCTGTGTTGGCGCTGGACTTGAGCGGCGCTGCCAACTACACCGCGATTCGCCTGCCTGCTTACTACGACGCTCGCGTGATGGACAAAGACAACACACCCCAGTCGCAGCGGGCAAGCGACGCGGCAGCCACCCTCGGCAGGGTGCTCTTCTACGATCGCCAGCTCAGCGTGAACAACACGATTGCGTGCGCTTCGTGCCACCGCCAAGACCAAGCCTTTGGTGATGCGAGGCGCTTCAGCGTCGGCTTTGCAGGGGGCGCGACGACCGCGCATTCGATGCGCTTGGGCAATTTGCGCTGGTACGCGCCTGGCAACATGTTTTGGGACAAACGCGCTGCCTCCTTGGAGGCGCAGGCCACCCAGCCCATCATTCATCCCGTGGAGATGGGCTTCACCGCCGCTGCGGGTGGAATACCCGCCTTGCTCTCCCGATTGAACGCGGTTTCGTACTACCCAGCCTTGGTTTCGGCAGCATTCGGCGACCCAACGCTCACCGAAGCCCGGCTCGCCACAGCGCTGGCCCAGTTTCAGAGGGCAATGGTGTCCACTTCCAGCAAGTGGGACAGCGGCTACGCGCTCAACTACAACCCCGCGCTGCCCGATGCGGGGCTTGGTGCGCCGATTGCCAGCTTCACGCCGCAGGAAGAGCGCGGCCGCGTGCTCTTCATGGGCAACCCCGGCCAGGGCGGGCTGGCCTGTGTGGCCTGCCACGCGCCGCCCACATTTGCCTTAACAGCCAACGCAAGGGGCAACGGTCTGGATGCGGGCGCGAGCACGGTCTTCAAATCGCCATCGCTCAAAAGCGTGTCGCGCAGCGGGGCCTTCATGCACGACGGGCGCTTTTCCTCACTGCAACAGGTGGTTGAGCACTACAACAGCGGCGTGCAAGACGGCCCCGCGCTCGACAATCGGCTGAAAGCGGGCAATGTGCCACGCAGGCTCAATCTGAGCGCAGCGGACAAAGCGGCTTTGGTGGCCTTTTTGACCACGCTCGACGACACCTCGCTCGCCACCGATCCCAAGTTCTCAAACCCCTTCCGGCCGTAGTCATCGCAAGCGGCGGCAGGCGAACCGCTGCTAAGTGCGGCGTGGCTTCGGAGCGGCGCTCGAGCATCCGCATGCCTGTGGGTGAAGGAGCAACCGCAAGTGCAGCCATCGTGGGACAATCCCGGGTTTCTCTGCTCAGCGCCTGGCTTTTGCTTGGCGCTATAAAAACCCAATCCCCACGATGTTGAGTTTTCTCTCTAAGCCCGCTGAGGCTCCCGCTTCTTCCGCAGCAGCCGCTGCGCCCGCGCCGAAGGCGTCTGCCGTGCATCCGATGGATGAGCTCACGGGCGGTGCGTTTTCCGCGCCCACCTCGGGCGAGCGCGCCGCGAAGGTGCGCGCCTGGCTTGGCACCGAACCCACGCCAGAACAAATGGCCGAGGTGTTCAAGGAGCTGAGCCACCGCGACAAGGGCGCTGCAAGGCCGCTGAAAGACAAGCTCGACGAGATCAAGCGCGCCAAGGGCCAAGAAGCCATCGTGGCCGAATGGGCTGCCAAGGCCCAGGCCCTGGTGGCGGCCGGGCGCTTCAACATCGCGGATGCCATGGCTTGGCAGCGCGACGCCGCCAAGGCGGGCGCTCCGCTTTCCAAGCCACCGCTGGCCGAGCTGCGCGCTCAGCTTACCGAGCATGTGAAGCGCATTGAAGATTTACAGCACCGCCTGATGGTGCACCGCGAATCGGCTTTGCTGTTGGCGCAGCGCTGCGAAGGCCTATCCGCCAAACCGCTTGCCGATGTGCTCGCCGTGAAGCCCGGCTTGGCAGAAGACGTGGCCGCATGGCAATCGCAAGCCAATGAGCTGGAAGCCCACGCTGATTTTGCGAATGTGGATGCCCGCACCTCTGCCCAAGTGCAGTCTGCTGGCGCGCAGTTGCACGCCGTATGGCAAGCCTTTGCCGCAGCCTCGGAGGCTGCCGAGCACGCCCTTGCCGACGCGAGCGCACCGCTGCCCGCCGTGCCTGTGTGGGCCGATGCCGTGCGCAGCGCGCGGGGCCTCGCGCTGGTACCGGTTGCCGATGCGC
>JAAFHN010000405.1 GCA_013298415.1 Comamonadaceae bacterium | reverse complement strand
GATGGTCGCCGCGCCAGTAGGCACCAGCCACTTTCATCAGTTTGAAATGCTTGAGTTTTCCGGTGCTGGGCACGTGCGGGCCACGGCACAAATCTTCAAACGCGCCTTCGCGATACAGGCTCACGTCTTCATTCACCGGAATGCTCGAAATGATCTCAGCCTTGTAGTGCTCGCCTAAGCCTTTGAAGTGGGCAACCGCCTCGTCGCGGGGCAGCACGCGGCGCAGCACTGGCTCGTCTTTTGCGGCCAGATCGCCCATCTTCTTTTCGATAGCCTTCAAGTCTTCGGGCGTGAAGGGGCGCTCAAAGGAAAAATCGTAGAAAAAGCCATGCTCAATCACCGGGCCGATGGTGACTTGGGCCTTGGGAAACAGCTCTTTCACCGCGTAAGCCAGCAAGTGCGCCGTGCTGTGGCGGATCACTTCCAGGCCGTCTGCGTCTTTGGCGGTGACGATGGCCAGGTTTTCGTCTTGGGTGATGGCGTAGCTCGTGTCAACGACTCGTGAGTCGCTGCCCTTGCCTACTTTGCCAGCAAGCGCGGCTTTGGCTAGGCCCGCGCCGATGTTGGCCGCGACTTCGGCAACCGTGACTTGCGGCGCATCGAAGGATCGAACGGAATTGTCTGGGAGCGTGATGTGGATCATGGTGGATTGGGGCTGGGGATATGGTGTCTGGGGGCGGGGGCTGCGGTGCGCGGAAGGCAACAAAAAAGCGCGGAGGGCCGCGCTTTGTTTGGGGTGCTCCGGTATGTGGAGCTTGTGAAACAGGTGCGCGCGAACCGGCTAGGCTTGTGTGCCTTCCGACGTAGTTCGCGGTGTCATAACCATGATGTGTTCGTTTGAGCCTGTGTTGAGACGGAGATTCTAACTGGCAGACTAAGCCGCCGGGGCAAAACCAGTGCCACCGCAGCGCGGGCATTCGGTGATCACGACTTGTTTTTCGACCTCGAAATTCTCATTGATGTTTTCACTCTCAATGTGAATTTCACCTTTGCCTTTGCAATCGGGGCAAGGCATTTTTTGCAGCGCCGCCGCATCGAACATGCCGGTTTTTTCTGTGGACATTTCGCTCTCCTCAAGGTCGCAGCACTTTAACCGCCGGCATGCCTCCAAGGGAAGCGAAATTTGACAAGAGGTGTGCGGTTTCGTGCAGGGGTAGCCCCATGATGCCGCTGTAGCTGCCTGAAATTCGCGCAATGAAGCTGGCCGCCAGGCCCTGCACGGCATATGCCCCAGCTTTGCCTTGGGATTCGCCGCTAGCGAGGTAGGCTCGGATGGCATGGTCTGAAAGTGCCAAAAACTGCACCCTGGAGGCACTCAGCGCCGCGTGCAGGCGCGTGCCCTGCCCTATGGCAACCGCAGTCAGTACACGGTGCTCGCGGCCCGATAGCTCACCCAGCATGGCGGTCGCGTCGGCCTCGTCTAGAGGTTTGCCAAAGATCCGCCTGCCCAAAGCGACCGTGGTGTCGGCGCACAAAATCGGTGCGGGTGCGAGCTTGAGCCGCGCGCGGCGCTTCAGAGCCGCTTGCAGCTTGAGCAAGGTCACGCGCTGCACGTAGGCGCTCGGCGATTCGCCGGGGACCTGGGCTTCCAGGCTTTCCGCATCTTCATGCGGATCGGGCAGCAGCAGCTCAAACGGCACGCCAATTTGGCGCAGCAGCTCGGCTCTGCGTGGGCTCTGACTCGCCAGGTAGATGAAAGGCTTGCTCATTCGCGGTGGTAAGGGTGGTTGGCAGTGATCGACCAAGCGCGGTAGAGCTGCTCGACCAGCAAGACGCGGGCAAAGGCGTGCGGCAGCGTGAGGTCAGACAAGCGGATCATCTCTGCGGCACTTGATTTGAATTCGGCGCTCAAGCCGTCCGGCCCACCGATCACGAGTGCTACGGCCTGGGCTTCGCCTTGCCAGTGGGTGAGCCGCTGGGCAAGCGCCACCGTGGTGAGTGACTTGCCGCGTTCATCGAGCGCCACCACGTGGGCGGATTTGCCGCAAGCGGACGCAATCGCGTCTTCGATCCGCTTGGCCTCGGCTGCCTGCATCGCAGCCACGGCCTTGCTGCCGCGCGCCTCAGCCTTGACTGTTTTGATCGAAAAATGCCACTCGGGTGGCATGCGTTTGGCAAAGTCGTCTGTGGCCGTTTGCGCCCAATCGGGCATGCGCTGGCCGACAGCCACCACGACGAGTTTCATGGTCGCTGGGCGGCGTCGGTGCTACTTGGCCGGAGCAGCTTTTTTGGCCGCTGGGCGCTTGGCAGGCGCTTTCACAGGGGGCTTGGCAGCGGCTTTGGTGGCGGGCTTGGCTGCTGGCTTCCCAGCGGCTTTGGCAGCAGTTTTGGCCGCTGCTTTCACGGCAGGTTTTGCGACCGATTTTGTCGGCACTTTCGTCGGCGCAGCTGCCTTAGTTGGCGCAGCAGCCTTTTTCACCACGACTTTCTTAGCGGCTGCGGCTTTCACTGCTGGCGCTTTTTTCACCGCAGCAGCTTTCCCGCCTGCTGCATTTTCAGTAGCAACGGATGTTGATTCTTCCTGGACAGGGGTGGCTTTTTTCCTGGAATCGGCGATCTTGTCGCGCTTGGCGGCTGCTTTTTCTGCCGCCACCGATTTCAGGCGCACCGGCTTGTCGCCCCAGATGTCTTCCAGGTGGTAATACTGCCGAATCGCGGGCTGCATCACGTGGACTACCACGCTTCCGCAGTCCACCACGATCCATTCGCCGTTGTCTTCGCCTTCGATGCGCGGCTTGGGATTGCCCGCTTCGCGCACCTTGTCGCGCACGCTGCTGGCAAGGGCCCGGGTTTGGCGGTTGGAGGTGCCGCTGGCAATCACCACCCGGTCAAAAAGGCTGCTCAAGTGCTCGGTGTTGTACACCTGCAAGTCCACCGCCTTCACGTCTTCAAGAGCATCGACCACGATGCGTTGCAGTTGGGTCACGTCTTTTTTGGCGGCGGTGGAGAGTTCAGTCATGCGTGGAGATGTGTTCAGTGGGGTCGAAACCGTAGAGGCGGTGCTCGGCAATGTAGCGCAGCACCTGCGCTTGTAAAAGCCCCTTCAGGGCCGGGGTGTCGTTGGAGGCGAGCGCTTGGCGAACTGCGGTGGCGCTCAGCTCGGTGGGCGGCAAATCCAGCCACTTCGCTCGGCATTTCGAGCTTAAACCGCCCTGCACAGGCGCCTCCTCGCCGATTTTAACGCCTTTTTCCACCTCTGTCCTAGTGTTTGTTATACGTTTAGCTACTAAAAATGTAGCGATCTCGGTCAGCTTCTCGTGGGCATGCCAAGTGTGCAGGCGCTCAAACTGGTCTTGCCCCAACACCAAAAAGAGCTCGGCTTCAGGGTATTCGGCGCGAAGGGCTTGCAAGCTCTTCACCGTGTAGCTGGGCTCAGGCGAGTCGAG
>JAAFHN010000316.1 GCA_013298415.1 Comamonadaceae bacterium | reverse complement strand
CCAATCTCGGCCCCGCTCAAAGACCGCCAGCAGACCGACGCGCGCCGACACGGCAAGCGGCGTGTCCAGCAAAGCTTCGAACGCAGCCTGAGCGCGATCGAGCAGACCCGCTGTCCAAAAATCTTGAGCGAGCGCTTGCTGCGCGCGCAAGCGGTCGGATTTGTCGATGTCGCCACGCGCGAGCATGTGCTGGTGCACGCGCACGGCGCGCTCATAGTCGCCGCGCTTGCGAAACAAGTTGCCCAGCGCAAAGTGCAGCTCGCTGGCTTCGGGGTCGTGCGTGACAGCTTCCACGAAGGCATCAATCGCCTGATCTTGCTCTTCGTTCAGCAGATGGTTGAGGCCACGAAAAAAGGCCTTGGGCTGCTGGCCTTCCACGGTTTTGAGCTGGCGCAAATCCATGCGCGAAGCAAACCAGCCAAGCGCAAAGGCAAGCGGCGCGATCAAAAACAGCCAAGACCAATCCATGCGCTAGCCGAAAAAAATACGAAGAAAAACTACGAAGAAGCAGCCGGCAGACTGGACGGCAGAGCGGAAGAAGAAAAACTTGCAGCCTGAGCTGCTTGCGCAGTGGCTGCCGCATGGGCAGACGCTTGCGCGCGTTTGCGCTGTCGCCACCAGCGCGGTGCCATGCCCAAAGCGCCGATCACCACACCAGCTGTGAACACGACCAACACCACGAGCACCAAAGGCGCTTGCCAGCGTTGGCCAAAAAAGAGATTCACGTTCACGAGGTGCGGGTTGTTCAGCGCGAAGGCGAACAACACGAAAAAAATGGCTGCCCGAAGCAGCCATTTGATCACCCACGCGATGGTTTGCATCTGCGGATTTTAGAGCGCAAGCGCGTCATGTTGCCGCAGCATCTACCGCTTCTCGCAGGGCTTTACCCGGCTTGAAATGCGGCACTTTTTTCTCGGGAATCACAACAGACTCGCCCGTGCGCGGATTGCGGCCCACGCGCGGCGGCCTGCGAGTGACGGAGAAGCTGCCGAAACCGCGAATTTCGATGCGATGGCCTTTGACCATCGCATCTCCCATCGCGTCCAAAATGGTTTTCACCGCCTGCTCGGCATCCCGCACCGTGAGGTGCGGAAAGCGCAGAGCAAGGGCCTCCACAAGGTCAGAGCGCGTCATGCTGGCGCGAGCCGCAAACTGGTTCAGCGAAGCGCCGATCAGTTGTTGCCGCCATCAAGCTTGGCACGCAGCAGTGCGCCCAGGCTCGTGGTGCCAGCATTGCCGCGATCACGTTCGTTAATCGCTGCCATGGCTTCTTGTTGGTCAGCCATGTCTTTCGCTTTAATCGAGAGCTGCAAGCCACGCGATTTGCGATCGATGTTGACGACCACTGCGGTCACTTCGTCGCCTTCTTTGAGCACGTTGCGCGCGTCTTCCACGCGGTCGCGGCTGATCTCAGAGGCGCGCAAGTAGCCGATGATGTCTTGGCCCAGATCGATTTCAGCGCCTTTGGCATCCACGGTCTTGACCTTGCCGGTCACCGAGGAGCCCTTGTCGTTGATGCTCACGAAGGTGGTGAACGGATCGGCATCCATCTGCTTGATGCCCAAGCTGATGCGCTCGCGGTCAACGTCCACCCCGAGCACCAGGGCTTCAACTTCTTGGCCCTTCTTGAAGTTGCGCACGGCAGCTTCGCCTGGCTCGTTCCAAGACAGGTCAGACAAGTGCACCAAGCCGTCGATGCCAGCGGCCAAGCCCACGAACACGCCGAAGTCGGTGATGCTCTTGATGGGGCCCTTGACGCGGTCGCCGCGCTTGAAGTTTTGCGCGAATTCTTGCCATGGGTTGGCACGGCACTGCTTCATGCCCAAGCTGATGCGGCGCTTGTCTTCGTCAATCTCAAGCACCATCACTTCCACTTCCTGGCCCATGGTCACGAGCTTGTTCGGCGCGATGTTCTTGTTGGTCCAGTCCATTTCAGAGACGTGCACCAAGCCTTCGATGCCAGGTTCGATTTCCACAAACGCGCCGTAGTCGGCGATGTTGGTGATCTTGCCGAACAAGCGGGTGTTGCTCGGGTAGCGGCGCGACACGCCCATCCAAGGATCGTCGCCCATTTGTTTCAAGCCCAAAGACACGCGGTTTTTCTCGGTGTCGAACTTGAGCACTTTGGCGGTGAGCTCTTGGCCAGGGGTGACCACTTCGCTCGGATGACGCACGCGGCGCCATGCCATGTCGGTGATGTGCAGCAAGCCGTCGATGCCGCCCAGATCCACGAATGCGCCGTACTCGGTGATGTTTTTCACCACGCCGGTCACGATGGCGCCTTCTTTCAGGGTTTCCATCAGCTTGGCGCGCTCTTCGCCCATGCTGGCTTCCACCACAGCGCGGCGGCTCAGCACCACGTTGTTGCGCTTGCGATCGAGCTTGATGACTTTGAATTCGAGGGTTTTGTTCTCGTAAGGCGTCAGGTCTTTGATCGGACGCGTCTCGATCAGCGAGCCAGGCAGGAAGGCGCGAATGCCGTTCACGAGCACGGTGAGGCCACCTTTGACTTTGCCGCTGGTGGTGCCGGTCACAAAGTCGCCAGACTCGAGTGCGCGCTCGAGTGCCAGCCAAGAGGCCAGGCGCTTGGCGGTGTCGCGGCTCAGGATGGTGTCGCCGTAGCCGTTTTCGAAGTTGCTGATGGCAACAGAAACGAAGTCGCCTTCGTTGACTTCGATTTCGCCCAGATCGTTTTTGAACTCTTCCAAGGGGATGTACGCCTCGGATTTCAGGCCAGCGTTCACAACAACGAAGTTGTGATCAACGCGCACCACCTCGGCGGTGATGACTTCGCCAGTGCGCATTTCGGCGCGGCTCAGGGATTCTTCGAACAGGGCTGCAAAAGATTCAGACATGGATTTCCAATAGATCCCAGCTGGCAAAGCAAACGCTTTGCAAGGCAATGAAACTGCGAATTCAGCGGGGGAACGGTTGGCCTAAAGGCCGGGGTTGAGGTGAACAAACCTTTTGCGCAGGCTCGCCCCATACGGGACTGGCCTTTGACGACCTCAGCTCGTGTGTTCCACGGTTTAGGCCATCAACAAGGGCTCAAAAGGGGCTTTAAGTGGCGGGCCACTTTGCTTTCCAAATTTCCAACACCTGCTGCACCGATTGCCCGATGGTCAGCTCGGAGTTGTCGATAGGAAAAGCATCTTGTGCTGGCTTCAAAGGCGCAACGCTGCGGTTTGAATCCCGAGCATCACGCGCTTCTAGGTCAGCGCGGAGACTGTCGATGTTAGCAGGAATTCCCTTTGAAATCAACTGCTTATGCCGCCTTTCAGCACGCGCCTGGGCGCTCGCCGTCAAAAAAACTTTGAGTTCGGCCCCAGGAAACACCACGGTACCCATGTCACGCCCATCGGCCACCAGGCCAGGCAGCTTGCGAAAGCTCAATTGGAGGGCGTGGAGTGCTTGTCGCACGGCGGGGTGTGCCGATACTTGGCTGGCCGCCATGCCTGTGGCTTCAAGCCGCAGCCGGTCTGTGGCGTCTTCACTGCCCAGCCAAACCCGGGAATCTGCACCGCCGCCACAGAAGCGGATCGGCAAGGTTTGGGCGACGGCTGCCACCGCCGCGCCGTCGTTCAGATCCAGCCCCGCATCGCTTGCCGCAAGTGCCGCCGCCCGATACAGCGCGCCCGAATCCAAGTAGTGGTAGCCCAAAGCCTCAGCTACGAGCGCAGCCAGCGTGCCTTTGCCTGAGGCGGTAGGGCCGTCGAT
Organism: Comamonadaceae bacterium; assembly: GCA_013298415.1. Lineage (GTDB taxonomy): Bacteria > Pseudomonadota > Gammaproteobacteria > Burkholderiales > Burkholderiaceae_C > JAAFHN01. The sequence goes on along the minus strand of JAAFHN010000316.1, from coordinate 404 downwards.
GGTGATGACGGGAATGGCCTCAGACCGAGCCTCGGCAACCGAAAAGAGCGCGTCGAAGTAGCTCGGGAATGTCTTCGCCACACAGCCAGGATCGAGGATGCGGATCGGCGTGTGCCCATTGAACGCGGCCAGCGAGAGACACATCGCCATGCGGTGGTCGTCATAGGTGTAGATGCTGGCGTGTTTGAAGGCATCGCTCGCCAGCGGATGCACGCGCAGCCAATCTGCGCCCTCTTCCACCTGGGCGCCCACTTTGCGCAACTCGGTTGCCATCGCCGCGATGCGGTCGGTTTCTTTCACGCGCCAGCTGGCAATATTGCGCAGCGTGCTCGGGCTGTCGGCAAAAAGCGCCATCACAGCCAGGGTCATCGCAGCATCGGGAATGTGGTTGCAGTCCAAATCAA
>JAAFHN010000548.1 GCA_013298415.1 Comamonadaceae bacterium | reverse complement strand
TTTGTCGTCCCTGCGCGTTTTGGAGTTTGAGGGCATTGGGCCGGGGCCCATGTGTGCCATGATGCTCTGCGGCTTGGGTGCGAAGGTCACGGTGATCAAGCGCCCTACCCGCCCCGGCGTGGGCGCGGCGCTGCCTGAAGGCATGCCGCCCGAGCTGGGCTTGGATCGCGGCAAAACGGTGGTCACGCTGGATTTGAAGTCTGCCGAGGGCGTGGCTCAGGCTTTGGCCCTGGTGGCCGAGCACGACGCATTGATCGAAGGCCTGCGCCCTGGCGCGATGGAGCGGCTGGGCCTCGGGCCTGCCGAGTGCCATGCGCGCAACAAGGCGCTGGTGTATGGCCGCATGACGGGCTGGGGCCAAAGCGGGCCGCTTGCGCACGCAGCAGGCCATGATTTGAACTACGTAGCCCTCACCGGCTTGCTGGGTTTTGCCCAGCGCAGCGCCGATGCCGCGCCCACCTTGCCTCCCACGATGCTGGGCGACGCAGCGGGGGCGCTCGGCTTGGCCTTCGGCATTGCCAGCGGCGCGCTGCATGCCCGCTCCACTGGCCAGGGCTGCGTGATCGATGCGGCCATGATCGACATCACCGCCATGCTGGGTGCGCTGATTCACCTGACCTCCGCTTCCGGCGCACTCGGCCGCAACCCTTTGAGCCCGCTCGATCGCAGCCCCTTTCATGGCAGCCCTTTTTACGACAGCTACCGCTGCAGCGATGGCCGCTGGATCACGATCTGCGCGCTGGAACCGCCCTTTTACGCGCAGCTGCTGCACAAGCTGGGCTTGGTAGACGTAGCAGCGGCGGACCAGTTCAACGCCAAGCTCTGGCCAGCGCTCAAAGCAAGAATCACTGAGCTGATCGCCAAGCAACCGATGGCGCATTGGCAAAAGCACCTGGAGGGCACCGACGTGTGCTTCGCCCCCGTACTCACGCTCGCCGAGGCCGCCGCGCATCCACACATGGCAGCGCGAGGCATCTATGCCCAGCCAGGCCCGTCAAACTACGTGCAGGCGGCACCCGCACCTAGGTTTTTTGGCGCAGAGTAGCTACTACTTTTTTCGCAGCATCAAATCATTTAAATACCCGGACGGAAATCACTTTTGATCAAAAATTGCCCGGTCCAAGGCCGAAATTCAGACCGTTCGGGCTGAGCCTGTCGAAGCCCCGGCTCAAGCCCTTCGACCAAGCTCAGGGCGAACGGTGGGGCAGGCAGTAAACGGCAGCACAACCCCAACGCGGATCACAGCAAACTACTCTTCACTCACCTACACCATGACCTCCCCCTTCCTCATCGCCCAACAAGGCTCCGGCAAATCCTTGATCGAATGCTTTTTGCTGCCCGACAAAGCCAATCGCCATGGCCTCATCACCGGGGCCACCGGCACGGGAAAAACCGTGAGCTTGCAAACGCTTGCCGAACGGTTTTCCACTGCGGGTGTGCCGGTGTTCATGGCTGACGTGAAGGGCGATCTCACGGGTGTATCGCAGGCTGGCGCGCCGAGCGACAAGCTCAAAAAGATCTTGGGCGACCGTGGCATTGAACTGCCCGCGCCAGCGGCCTTTCCCACCACGCTGTGGGATGTGTTTGGCGAGCAAGGCCATCCGGTGCGGGCCACCATCAGCGATCTCGGCCCGGCGCTGCTCGCCCGCATGCTGAACCTGAACGAAACGCAAACCGGCGTGCTGCAAATCGTGTTCAAAGTGGCAGACGACCAAGGTTTGCTGCTGCTTGACTTGAAAGACCTGCGCGCCATGTGCCAGCACGTGGGGGACAACGCCAGCACCTTTACCACCGAGTACGGCAACATCAGCGCGGCCAGCGTGGGCGCGATCCAACGCGGCCTCCTGACGCTGCAAGAGCAAGGCGCAGAAAAGTTTTTTGGCGAGCCCATGCTCAACATCGAAGACTTCATGCAAACGGTAGACGGCAAGGGCGTGATCAATGTGCTGGCCGCCGACAAATTGATGTCTTCGCCGCGCCTGTACGCCACGTTTTTGCTCTGGATGCTCTCAGAGCTGTTTGAAAACCTGCCGGAGGTGGGCGACTTGGAAAAGCCCAAGCTGGTGTTTTTCTTTGACGAAGCGCATTTGCTGTTCACCGACGCGCCCAAGCCACTTTTGGAGCGCATTGAGCTCGTGGTGCGCTTGGTTCGCTCCAAAGGCGTGGGCGTGTACTTCGTCACTCAAAACCCGCTCGACGTGCCCGACAGCGTGCTCGCCCAGCTCGGCAACCGCATCCAGCACGCGCTGCGGGCCTTCACCCCGCGAGATCAAAAGGCTGTGAAGGCTGCGGCAGAGACCATGCGGCAAAAGCCGGGGCTTGACATCGAAACCGCCATCACCGAGCTCGCCGTGGGCGAAGCGCTCGTGAGCTTTTTGGACGACAAAGGAAGGCCGGGCATCACCGAGCGCGTGTATGTGCTGCCGCCCGCATCGCGCATTGGGCCGATCAATGCAGAAGAACGCAAAGCGCTGTTGGCCAGCTCGTTGGTGGCAGGTGTGTACGAAAAAACCGTAGACCGCGAATCGGCCTACGAGCTCATCAAGGGTCGCACTGAAGCCAGCATGGCC
>JAAFHN010000008.1 GCA_013298415.1 Comamonadaceae bacterium | reverse complement strand
GGTGCGGGCGCTGGGGCAGGTGCAGGTGCAGGTGCGGGTGCGGGTGCGGGTGCGGGTGCGGGTGCGGGTGCGGGTGCGGGTGCGGGTGCGGGTACGGGTGCGGGTGCGGGGGCCGGTGCGGGGGCCGGTGCGGGCGCTGGGCTGGAGCCGCCGCCGCCGCAGGCCGCCATCGATACCGCAACGAACAGGACACCCAGCCGGGCGAGCTTTGCTCTACTCATATCAATCCCCTTGTCTGCGTTGTGCGCTGCATGAAGGCCACCCTCAAGCCGCGCCTCGAAAGTATCTCGATGTGATGGAAATTGTCAACAGGCGTTACCGCGAGCGCGACTGCTGGTCAATGCGGCATCGCTGGAGCCGACCGAGCAGCCCAAAGGGCGAGCGGCAGCGCGGGGGGCGCGTGATTCAAAGCAGCGCCTGCCGTTCAGTCATGGCTCTTTCACTCACGCCGCCACTCAAGCGCGAGGCCTCGACGATGTCCACGCGAAAGGGCACGTTGCTGCGCTCGAATGCATCGGTGAGATCAGCTCTTTCTCGCCATCCCAGCGGCGACGGGGTGGAGATCAAGATATCCAAATCGGAGTAGGGCCTAGCGCGTCCCGTGGCTCGGGAGCCAAAAACCCAAGCCTGTGGAGGCTTGGCTTCATCCTTCACAGCCAGCACGGTTCGCAGGATTCGACAGACCTCTTCGCGCTGCCCCGGCGTCAATTCGATGCTCATGCTGGTGAAGGCCCCGGATCTTTGCTCAAGCCATCACGATCCTGGTCTGCACCTCCACCTTCAGCGCCCGCTTCACTGCCGCGAACACGGCGGAGATGTTGCTCATCGTGGGATTGCCGGATTGCGAGAGCATGCGGTGCAGGCTCTTGGAGGGTTTGTCGATCTGCTGCGCCAGCGCCGCGAATCCAACGGTTGCGTTCACGAGATCGCGCAGGATCAGTTTGGCGGACTCTGGCTCGCCGTTGATGAAGAGCGTGATGGCTTCATCCAGCAGTGCCTGGGCAAACGCAGGGTCGTTTTGCACCCGGGTGGCCACGGTCAATTTGAAGTCTCGGGTCAGTGCCATGTTCAGTTTCCTTTTTGTTCCAGCGCCTTGCGGCGCTTGTAGTCGCCCCAGAGCGAGATGGCTCTTTCGATGTCCCGCTGCTGACGCTTCTTGGTACCGCCACCAATCAGCACGATGAGCTTCAAGCCATCTTTGGCCAGATAGATGCGCAGGCCCGGCCCCCAATCGATCTTGTAATCACCGATGCCCCGAAACCACTCGACATTGGAAACATTGCCTTGCGCCATCCGACCGACCGCAACGCGCACCTTTGCGGCTGGCAAGGCATCCAGGCTCGTAACCCAGTCGGCGAACGGCTCTCACCGTCCTCTGACAGCAGCTCTACGGTCTGATAAGTCACCGCCAAAATGGCAACTCAAACGCTACCATCGAATCAGAAGCGGCTGCCTGGAGATTCTCCGGCAGAAAATCAAAATTCATAGCAAACAATATTGAAAACACCGGGACAGAACGGCGATATCGCTCCAAAAAAAACCAAATCTGAGTGGTGTTTGCGCTTTTCGCGTGCTTTCTGCGTTTTTCGCGTTACTTCCCCTGCCCCCTCAAGCCTGCAAGGCCGCCCACATTTCCTGATCGCGCTCTGCAGTCCAGATGCGAGGGTGTTTGATGCCGCTGGCTTCATCGTAGGCGCGGCTCACATCAAAGGGCAGGCAGTGTTCGTAGATGAAGACGTGGCCGAAGATCGGGTCCATCGCCTTGCGGGTGTGGGCCATGGCGGCTTTCAAGTCGAGCTTGGCCGCCACGGCTTCTTGGCCGCATTGGTAGAGCGTTTCGACCCAGCGCTTGGTGTAGTCGAGTGCGCGGTTGACGTTTGCGTTGCCCAGCATGGCCTCGCCCCGGCCTGGCATGAGGGCGCTGGCTTTCAAGGCACGCAGGGCATCCAGCGTGGCAGGCCATTCGGCGAGTTGTGCGTCTCCGGTGTACACGCCGGCTTCAAATTCCACCAAATCACCTGAAAAAAGCACGCCTTCTTCTTCCACCCAGGCCACGGTGTCGCCCCGGGTGTGGCCTGCACCGGGATGCCAAATTTGCACGCGCACGCCGCCTAAGTCGATGGTCAACTTGCCTTGGTCGCCCGGCTGGCCGTTGCCAATCACCATGGTGGGCCAGGTGAGGCCAGGCACAGATTCGGCCCCGCGAAAAAGGCGCGGAAAGCGCTCCATTTCGCTTTTCATGTCTTGCAAGCCGCGCTCCACGATGAGTTCGTAGGTGCCACGGCTGGCGATCACTTCGGTTGCGCCCTCGGCCTTGTAGGCGCTCGCGCCAAGCACGCGCACGGCGTGGTAGTGCGTGAGCAGCACGTACTTGATGGGCTTGCTGGAGATTTTGCGGATGCGCGCAATCAAATCTTGCGCCATCGCAGGCGTGGCGGTGGTGTCGGCAACGAGGATCGCGTCCTCACCCATGATCACGCCCGAGTTCGGGTCGCCTTCTGCCGTGTAAGCCCAGCAGTGCTCGCTCATCTGCGTGAAGCTGATGGTTTTTTCTTCTAGGTCGGCTTGGCTGGCAAAGGCTTTAGACATGGTGTTTCCTGCGGGTGAGGGGATGGGGGAAGGGGCAGCCGGACGCAAAAGGCGCTAAAACTTCGCAAAAGGCGCAAAAAAGACAGAAAAATGATTAAAAGCAGCCCTCTTTCCTTGTATTTGCTACATTTATTGCTATGTTTTTTGAATCGCCACCTCAACCAAAAAACAGCTGCTTTTTCCGACTTTTGCGAAACCTTTGCGTCATTTGCGTCTGGCTGTCATGAACCCTGCAATCCCGATTCTAGGGTTGCGATCACGAGTTCGGCGAAGGCGTGATAGCTCATGCGGCCTTGGGGCTTGAGCCAGGTGAACGTCCAGTTCACCATGCCAAAAAGCATCATGGTGAGCGCTGTGGCGTGCTCAGGCGTGGCGCGCTCGGGGTAGGCGCGGGTGAGCAGGCGTGTGACGGCGGCGACCAGATCGCGCTGGCGCTGGGTGATGAGCGCGTGCTGTTCAGGCGCAAGCTGCTTGGCATCGGTGAGCAGCACCGCGTGGCGCGGCCCGGCGCGCTCGTAGGTGGCGAGCAGTTGGCGGATCAGCTCGTGCAGCGTGGCGGGGTCGTTGAGCTGCTTTCGCTGGGCTGCGGCTTCGCTCTCAGCAACGAGGGCCAACAAACGCTGCGTGTAGCGATCGAGCAAGTCAAAGAGCAGCGCGTCTTTGGTCGCGTAGTAGTGGTAAAGCGTGGCTTTGCTAAGGCCGCAGGCCACGGCCAGCCCCTGCATGCTGGCGCTCGCATAGCCGTCTTGCGCAAACAGCTCGGCCGCACGATCCAAGATGTCGCCCTGCTTGGCGCCGTGGTCAGAGGCAATCGGTCGGGCCATATGTTTACTACACTATTTGTAGCAATAAATGATGTAAACACCTGGACAGAGAGGCAAAATGGCTTCAAAAATCACGTTTGCGCCCCCGGAATCAGCCACAAAAGCGCCAAGGTGTACACGATGAAGCGGATGAGTTTGCCGATCAGCATGTAGAGGGCGCATGGCCAGAAATCGAGCCTCAGCCAGCCCGCCACGGCACACAAGGGATCGCCCACGATGGGCAGCCAGCTTAGCAAGCATGCTTTAGGGCCGAGTTGTTCCAGCCACTGCAGGGCTTTGAGTTGCGCCTTGCCTTTGGGCTGGTGGCGGGCTTTGTCCAGTGCCGTGTGCGCGCCGTAGCCCATCCAGTAGCTGAGGGCACCGCCAAGGGTGTTACCAACGGTTGCCACGCCAATCGCTGGCCAGAGCAAGCCGGGGTTGAGCGTGACCAAGCCAATGAGCGCGGGCTCAGACGGCATGGGGATCAGCGTGGCGCTCAGCAAGGTAACGACAAAAAGCGTGCTCAAGCCGTGCTGCGGCAGCGCAAGCCAAGCGAGCAGTGCGGCCAGGGCAGTTTGGATCCATTCGTTCATGTGGCCGGGATGCTACAGGCAGGCAGAGGGCCTGCGCGCGCCGCCACGTGAGTGCCCATTCACCGGGCGGGCCTTGTTGCACTTGACCTGCGCTTGACCAGCACTTGAACGGCGCGAAATCAGCAAAACGACAGCGTTGTCAGCACTTGTAATCCCGCTGTTTGCACAAAAAAGCAGCAGCTAGAATCGCGCCCTTCGCTTTCGCTGCACCGCAACCGTTCGGTGCCAGCGCTCCAAAACAACATTCCACATCGCTCGCATGCGCATCGGCCAGTTTTTGCTGCCCAACAACCTGTTTGTGGCCCCCATGGCGGGCGTGACGGACAGGCCTTTTCGCATGCTTTGCAAGCGCTTAGGGGCGGGCTATGCGGTGAGCGAGATGGTGACTTCTCGCCGCGACTTGTGGGACAGTTTGAAAACCTCGCGCCGCGCCAATCACGACGGCGAAACCGAGCCGATTGCCGTGCAAATCGCAGGCACCGATGCCGAGATGATGGCCGACGCCGCCCGCTACAACATCGATCGCGGCGCGCAAATCATCGACATCAACATGGGCTGCCCCGCCAAGAAGGTGTGCAACAAGTGGGCGGGCTCCGCGCTGATGCAAGACCCAGCGCTTGCCACGGAGATCGTGCGAGCGGTGGTGGCAGCCTGCGCGCCGCAAGGCGTGCCGGTCACGCTCAAAATGCGCACCGGCTGGAGCGCCGAGGGCAAAAACGCACTGCCGCTGGCGCTCGCATTTGAAGCCGAAGGCATTGCCATGCTCACGATCCACGGCCGCACGCGCGAACAGGGCTACAGCGGCCAAGCGGAGTACGCCACCGCTGCCGAAGTGAAAAGCCGAGTGCAAATTCCGGTGGTTGCCAACGGCGACATCACCAACACCGCGCGAGCGCGCGAAGTGCTGGCCGCCACCGGCGCAGATGCGTTGATGATTGGCCGTGCCGCCCAGGGCAACCCCTGGATCTTTCGAGAAATCGCCCACGGCTTGGCCACGGGGCAAGACCTGCCACCGCCAAGCTATGCCGAGATGAAGCGTGTGCTTCTCGCGCACTTGGCCGAACACGTGTCGCTCTATGGCGAGTACACCGGCACCCGCAGCGCGCGCAAACACATCGGCTGGTACACGCAGGCTTTGCCCGGCGCTCAAGCCTTTCGCGCACAGATGAACCGCATCGAAGACGCCGAAACGCAGCACCAAGCGGTGGCCGACTACTTTGACCAGCTCGTCTCCGCAGAGGCGCTGGCGCAAGCCGCTTGATCCTTTGCAGATTCAAATCACAACAACACCAAGAGCAGCAGCAAAACCATGAGCCAACAAGCCATTGAAGCCAGCGTGAAATCCACGCTCCAAAACTACCTGAGCGACCTGCAAGGCACGCCGCCTTCAGAGCTTTACGACCTGATGGTGCGCACGATGGAAAAGCCACTCTTCGAAGTGGTGATGGCGCACGCGAACCACAACCAAAGCCGCGCCGCGGAATGGCTGGGCCTGAACCGCAACACCCTGCGCAAGAAGCTGCTCGAGCACAAGCTCGTGGACTGATTCAACCCAGCACGCCAACCCATGACCACCAAAACCGCCCTGCTCTCCGTTTCCGACAAAACCGGCGTCCTCGATTTCGCCCGCGCCCTGCACGGCCTGGGCATCGCGCTGCTGTCAACCGGCGGCACGGCCAAGCTGCTTGCCGATGCGGGCCTGCCTGTGCGCGAGGTGGCCGAAATCACGGGATTCCCAGAAATGCTCGACGGCCGCGTGAAAACGCTCCACCCTCGGGTGCATGGCGGTTTGCTGGCCCGGCGAGACTTGCCAGCCCACATGGCCGCTTTGGCCGAGCATGGCATTGGCACGATTGACTTGCTGGTGGTCAACCTCTACCCGTTTGAAGCAACGGTAGCCAAGCCCAAATGCACGCTGGAAGAGGCGATTGAAAACATCGACATCGGCGGGCCCGCGATGGTGCGCAGCGCGGCTAAAAATTGGCGCGATGTGGCGGTGTTAACGGACGCTTCGCAATACACGCAAGTGCTGGCCGAGCTGAAGGCGGAGGGCGAAGTCAGCCGCAACACCAAGTTCTCGCTCAGCGTGGCCGCGTTCAACCGCATCAGCAATTACGACGCCGCCATTTCCGACTATTTGAGCAGCATCGATCCGAGCGAGTTGACCGACAACGCCGTGCCCAAACGCAGCGAGTTCCCCGCGCAAAGCAATGGCCGATTCGTGAAGCTGCAAGACTTGCGCTACGGCGAAAACCCACACCAGTCTGCCGCCTTCTACCGAGACCTCTACCCCGCACCAGGCTCGCTCGTGGCCGCACAACAAATCCAGGGCAAAGAGCTCAGCTACAACAACATAGCGGACGCCGATGCAGCCTGGGAATGCGTGAAGAGCTTTGATGCCCCCGCTTGCGTGATCGTGAAGCACGCCAACCCCTGCGGTGTGGCCGTCTCAGTGGACACGCTCGGTGCCTACACCAAAGCCTTCCAAACCGATCCCACCAGCGCCTTTGGCGGCATCATCGCCTTCAACCGCACGGTAGACGGCGCAACCGCTCAAGCCGTGAGCAAGCAGTTTGTAGAAGTGCTGATGGCAACAGACTTCAGCCCCGAAGCACTCGCGATCTTCAAGCCCAAAGCCAATGTGCGCTTGCTCAAAATCGCGCTGCCTTCGTCGATGGCATCCACCCGCAACAGCCACGATGTGAAGCGCGTGAGCTCAGGGCTTCTGATTCAAACGGCAGACAACCACGAAATCAGCGCGGCAGATTTGAAAGTCGTCACTGTCAAGCGCCCCAGCGCGCAAGAAATCGACGATTTGCTCTTTGCCTGGAAAGTGGCGAAGTTCGTGAAAAGCAATGCGATCGTGTTTTGCAAAGATGGCATGACCATGGGTGTGGGCGCAGGCCAAATGAGCCGCTTGGATTCAGCGCGAATCGCATCGATCAAAGCCGAGCATGCGGGCTTGAGCCTGGGTGGCACAGCAGCCGCCTCTGATGCTTTCTTCCCCTTTCGCGATGGCCTGGACGTGATCGTGGATTCAGGCGCAACTTCCGTGATCCAGCCCGGCGGCAGCCTGCGCGATCAAGAAGTGATCGATGCCGCCAATGAGCGCGGCGTGGCCATGGTGTTCACAGGCGTGCGGCATTTCAGGCATTGAGCGAGCTTCGACGGCGTTCCACAGCTATGATCTGCGGAAAATCCAATAAGGGAAATCAATCCCCATTCTACCGCTGAGCGAATGTTTGCTATAACTTCATAACTTTTGCCGTCAACATATTGGCATCCACGACGGCAGCTGATCGCAGCCCCGTTCAGCTCGTACCTTGATGGGACCCTTTAACGACCCTTCCGCGCGAAGCTCGAACCGACATCGCACCACGTCAAGGCCCCACCGAAAACACTGGGCCAACGGCGTTCGTGCAATTCTTCGGTGTGGTTGCGCTGTCACACAGACGGAACCACAGAGTCCCGCTGGGAGTGTTGGCACTTGGCGTAAATGCGTAGAGAATAGTGCCTACACGGGTTTGCGCGGGCAAGCTGTATTGGACGAGGCTAAAGGCACTTGACGCACTTGCGAAGGGGCCACCGGCGGAGCTAGCAACCTCCGCAGCGATGGAAAAGGAAAAGTCCCCGGTGAACTCGAAACCAACCAAGTTTTGACTGCCACGGGTAACCGAAGTCGCATCGGAAGTGGCTTTACTCAGCGTAACCTCGCCTAGAGAGGCGCCGTTGTTGCCAATAGTGCCCAGCGAAACACAGCTTTCGCTGGCAATGCCCTCCACAGAAAAGAGGCCTTGGAGCGGCAAATTGGGGCATGCAAAGGCGACCATGAAGCTCGCGAGTCGGTCATAGCCGACGCTGAATTCAAAGGCCTGGGCATTAGACCATCGGGGTGAAAGGAGTGTGTATGTTGACGTATGGCGTGCGGCGACCGAGGAGTAAGTCGCTCGCTGCAGAACGATGACGGTGTTGGACGGCACGGCCGCGTCAACTGACGCCGTGTAGCTCTGCGTGGTGCCGGGTGGAGCGAAGCTTGCTGGAGAGATGCCCTGCACCAGCCGCATCGGCGAGATCACGCCCGACGCTGTGAGCGCGAATGACTGAGTAAATGACAGTCCAGAAGCAGTGGTTAACCTCGCTACCACGTTATGGGGGCCGGATGCTGTGAACCAGCGCGTGTAGCTTTGCCCGCTGGCCTCGAAAGCCCCGTTGACAAACCATTCCGTCGACGTGGGCAGCGTCACGCCATTGCTGAAACTCACAGAAGTGCCACCGCTGATGGAAAACAGCACGGTTTGCCCTACGCTTGGCGTTCGATTGGATGCCTGAATAGCAAAGCTGGGGGACTGCAGCAAGCTGGGGTTGCTCCATTCAAGTCGCTGCTCGAAACTCACGCGCCCCGGCCGCGAAAACAAAGACACGGCGCGAAAATCACCCGGCACGTTCTGTCGCAACGCCGGCAGGCCGTCCGGTGTCAAAACGAAGGACGACGTGAGCCTTGCCCCGACAATGACATCGTTGAACACCGGGGCCTCCTCCTCAATCCGACCCAGCGCTGTGCCACCTGTAACGCGTACCTGAGCAATCGGGGTGGCCAACGCATTGATGCTCCACTGCAAGCGCACTCCGGCTGTGGAAGACGCTGGAATAGAGGCGGCAGGTGCAGTGACCAGGGCGCGCGAGGCTGAAAAGTCTTGCAGCGGTAGGCTTGCCATCGAGCCTGGCGCAAGCACCGCGGAATTGTTTCGCACCGTAATCACTTGGTTGGGCACCGCAGGGTTCAATGTGAGGACGTTGAAGATCTCGAACGTGTACTCAGCAAAGCCTGCGAGCCCAGAGAAGTCGCTGATAGGCGCATCAAGATAGTCCGCGCGCTGCGCGGGCCAGGATTGTGTCAGGCTCTGACCAGTCGGGGAGGACCAAGCCAATGCCATCGCATTGCCACTGGCAGCGGTGAAGGTGCTTTGAAGCGGCACACTGCCTTGCTTGTTGTGCACAACCATCCAGCTCAAGCGCGGCACATTGGGCGGCACCAGCACCACGCCAGCGCCCGGCAAACCTGGTCCGCGTACCCTGACAGCGCGCACGCCAGAATCCACGTAGTTGCCAGAGGCTGGGTCATACCGTGCCCTGCCAAAGAACAATCCCAACTGCACCTCAACCCTAGACTGGTTCCGGCCCGAGGGATCTTGTTGCATATTGGGGTTAGTTTGCTCGACACGTACGACGTTAGTGGACACCGCCGCCAAGTACCGCTGCATGTTGCCTTGAAGAATCCAGTTACCCGCCACAGCTTGCTGGAGCGTGTCATCTCTGCGAAAAACGAGCAACTTCGGGTATTCCACGTCAGATGCGACTTGAGCGGCCAGGGGACCAGTGCGCGGCTGCCTCACCACCACCTCCACAAGAACCATGTCATCCTGCGTGCTACCGCTGAAGCGCCCGATGCCCAACACGACCGGATTGCGAAAAGTGCTGCCCTGTACATGCCGACGGCCAGGATTGCTGTAGAGCGCAGCCATGTCCTCGCGCCAATCTCTCGAATCATTGAGATAGTCTCTTGCGATGAATTGCCGCCCGGACACGTCATCACAGATCGCCGGCGGGCTCTGCGGATCGGCAGCCAGGCAGGCATTCATTTGCGCGATCCAGGCACTTACTTTTGCGAACGTGAGGGCAGGGCTGGTAGGCAGTGCCACTTGGGCGGTTGCCAAAGGCGAGGCGCTGGTCACCAATGCTGGCGGAATCGGCAAGCCGCTCGTATCCACCCGGATTCCTTGCAGCTTGGCCCTGAGCTCTGTGGCCCCGGTGTTGGGGTTTCTCGTGTGGGTGAGGGATTCGAGCACTGCATCCACGCCCGTGCCGTCGTACTTGTAGACGGATTTCACCGGGTCAAACTGCGTGGCCGCGCCGCTGACGCCTGACACGCCTGCTGAGCCGAGCGCGGCTCGCACGCTGCTCACGAGATCGTTGGTGGCCGTGGTGAGCCTCGCGGCGTCCACATCTGCGCCGTTGAAGGATTTGTCGGTGCCACGCACTGCTGCGGGCAGGCTGTCGCTCACGATTTTGTCGGTGAGCGGGTTCACATTGATGCGCAGCACTTTGTTTGGCGCTGGGGCTTCGCCGCTGGCTGATGTGAACACCACACCACCAGGGGTGATCACGCGGGTGACGATGGGGGCTTGGAAAGTGCTCGGGAATCGGATGAAGTAGCTGCCGTTGTCGTTCGTTTGGCCCACGCGCTCTTGGCCGTTGCGGTCGGTCACGATGACTCGGGCGCGCTTGATCGGTGCGCCATCGCCTGCATCGCCGCCTGAGCCGGAATCGCCGCCGGTGCCGCCCACATCAATGGCGGCCACGTCGAAGGTGGCGGTAGCGGAGTCCCCGGTGACCGAAGTTTGGGGGGCAAGCGGATCTGTGGGCGGCGGCGGTGGCGTGACCGGCGGCGTGGCAGGAGGGGATGGCGGCGTGGCAATGGGCGCTGGCGCGGGGCTCCCCCCGCCTCCACCGCCGCAGCCTGTTATGCCACCAGCGGCTACCGCGAACAGCACCGCCAGCGATGCCCATTTGATGGTTTGCTTGCTCCAACCATGCTTCATACGTCGCCCCTGTAACTTTGGGCCGTGTACCTGCAAACCGCGTTGGCTGCACTTTGCACACTGCCGACGACGGATTCTAGGCAGACTGGAGGCGATGGGCATCCTTATTTTTGGGGAGAATTCGACAATCCCGCTACAGGTGGAAACACCGACTTGCCAGAGTTCGGCCGCCGATTCCGCTTCGCAGTTTCAAGAGCCGCTTCGACGCCGATGGGGTTCTGCGGAGGATCGGCGGCCTGACCGTCTGCAGGAATTTCAGCCGATTCACGGATAGATTCAGCATCTGTCCAAATAACCACTGCTTTTGTCGCTGTGTTTTTTGATAGGACTGCTCAAACCAGCGCAGTGACCTGCAACCGCCCCTGCCGGTACAAGCCCGACGCGATCACCAAACGCCCTTCCACGCTGCTGCGCGAAATTGCTGAGGGCAGATCCAGCGGCACATCCGCAATGCGCAAGTCAGTGCTCACGCCGTCTGCATAGGCAAAACCTTGGATGCGAACCGTGCTGTCTGCGAGCAAGCTGGGCAGCACGGGAGCGAGCTGCGTTGCTCGGCGGCTGCCATCACTTTGCACCTCGAACACCACATGCACCAAAGCACCGTCTCGGGGCGCGGCCGCAGCGCCGTTGGCCAGCAAGGCGCTTGCTGTACCGAAGGCGAGCCCGTTGATCGTGAGGCTGTTGGCAACTGACCCTAGGCTTGGGCGTTGAATGCCAAGGGCGATGCCCAAACTGGCGCGTTGCGTGGTGCGCAACACCCGTGTTGCGAGCAACTGCGCACCAGTGGCACCCACCGGATGGATGTGACCGTGAACTTGCACCACATCGCCATTGCGCAGCGCTGAGAGCACAGCGCCCGCAGCCCATTGTGTTGTTGCCGCCAGGTTCACCCGCACGCCGTTGACCGTGAAGCCCTGCGCATCCAAACCGGAAAGCGGCCCGCGCAAGCTCGGGCGCACCAGCACCTCGTTCGCCAAACCGCTTGCCCCACCGGCATCCAGCCCACCCGTCAAGCGCGCGATCATGCCGATTTGCAGGCTGCTTTCCTCCACGTCGTCGATCAACACGTTCACGGCAGCGGCCAGCGGCCAGCTCATGCCGTTCAATTGAGCAGGCTGTAGCGCAGTGAGCGCGCCGTAGGCACCGCCTGCAACTGGCACCGCGCCTGCGGGAGTCGGCGTGGAAGGCGTGCTGGGCGGTGGCGGCGGGGGAATGTCACCCGTGCCACCACCGCCGGGCAACACCGCCACTGGCGAGCCGCCGCCGCAACCTGCAGCGCCCACCGAGACCAAGGCCCACATGGCGCCAAGCCTCAAAAGACTGCGGCGAGGCAGCGGGTTGAGCCTGCGGGTCTGCTCGAGTTCCGGCAAGGTTTCTCCAATGGAATTCACGTCTTTACTCCCAGCTTTGCTGCCGGCTCCGGCGCAGTCACGGCCTGCGGCGCAGCCGCCACGTACATGCCCACCCGCACCCGCATGCGCTGCTGCGGCGCTTGGGCCTCCGGCGTGTCAAGCAATTGCTTGTAGAGCAAGCGGTAAGCATGCGCCCAGGCCTCACGCGCGGTTGCGTTGAGCTTTTGCACGTCGGCCAGCGAGATGCCTTCGGCCCAAATGGCCTGCTCCATCCATTTGTCGCCCGCCAACTCTCCGCGTTTGCTGGCCACGTCGGATGCGATGTTGGACAGCCCCGTTTGCAGGTGATCGCTCACGTTGTCGGCCAACACGCCAAGGGCATCGTCGGCGCTGCCCTTCGGCACAAATTGCGCTACCAAGAGGCTCACCCGGCCCTCTGCCTCGCTCACCAGTCCCAAGCGCAGCAGCTCTTGCAGCACGGCGCGGGGGTGCACATCGGTGGTCACGCTGCGCGAAAGTTTGGCAAAGCAGGCAACCTCAGCCGCTTCATGCAGGAGTGGCAAAACGCCCAAGTGCGGTTCCCGGCTCACCCAATCGGCCCACTTCAGCACCAGTTGTGAAGCCCACGGTCGTTTTTTCGGCTCGGGCGTTTGCCCGGCGAGCTTCGCATCGATCAATTCTTGCAAACGCATCACTTCCTTGCGATGCAGGCCAGTAGCCACCGACACCTGGCTGACGTTTTTGGAAGATGCCCCCGCTGCCTCCACCATGGCCATGCGCCAAAGCTCATCGAGCTGTGCGTGGTTCAAGCCCGCCTGCATGGCCATCTGAGCCATGGGCCGGGCCCATTGCATCAGGGCCCCAAGCGCGGCATCCGCACCCAGGCTCGGGCCAGCGGCAACGCCTGCGCCTGCGAGGGTGGAAGGGACTTTAGACTTTTTCAACACCCCGTCATTGTATCGAAGTGGAAAAAATTGCCATTCTCAAGAAACTGCTCAAACAAGCGTTCAGATGGTGTCGCAAGCGGCATCTTGGCAACACCCCCAAAAACAGGGGATGTGCGACCTGGCGCATCGCCGTAAACTCTGTGTTGATTTACTTTGACTTGACCCGAGGCCGCACCCAAGGATGACTGCACTGAACACAGCGAACGGTGACATAAAGCCCAAGGGCGCACCATTTCCAGGCATGAGTGCCGTCACGCGGCAAAGGCCATCAGGCGCTCGTGCGCGCTTGATGGCCCAGCGCTTTGCATGCGCGCTCAGTTTGGCCTGCGGAGGCCTCGCTTGGGCCGCCGACCGCGTGGCGCTTGTGATTGGGAATTCTGCCTATCGCAGCTCACCGCTCTACAACCCCGAAAACGATGCCCGCGACATGAGCAAGCTGCTGCGGCAAGCTGGCTTTCAAGTGATCGCTAGAACCAACACCTCGCGCGATGACATGCAGCGCGCGATCGCGGAATTCGGCAAGCAAATCACGTCGCCGCAAGTGAAAATCGCAGTGTTTTACTACGCTGGGCACGGCGTGCAGCTTGACTGGCGCAATTACCTCATTCCCGTGGATGCAGCGCCGCGCACGCCCGAGGAACTCAAGACGCAATCTCTGGACGTGAGCGCCCTGCTGACTTACATGCAACGCGCCCAACAAAAAGACCGCAGCTTTTTGGTGGTGCTGGACGCTTGCAGAGACGATCCGTTTGCGGGCACCTACAAGCCCGACCAAAAGGGCTTGAGCCAATTCGATGCACCTGTGGGCAGCTTGCTGGCCTACGCCACCGCGCCAGGCCGCGTGGCCATCGACGGCACATCTGGTGGCACCAATGGCCTGTACACCGCCTATCTGTTGCAAGAGCTCGCCAAACGCGGCGCGCCCATTGAAGATGCCTTCAAGCGCACCCGTTTGAACGTGCGGCTCGCATCTAACGGGCAGCAGGTACCCTGGGAAAGCACATCGCTTGAGGAGGACGTGTACCTCTTCCCAGGTGAGCGCAAGAAGCCGAGCGATCGGGACCAAATGACCCAGCTCGATTCAGAGCTCGGGGACTGGAACAAGGTGAAAGCGTCGGGCGATCCTTTCGCGCTGGCCGAGTTCTTGCGCACCCATCCCAGTGGCAATTTCAGCGAGCTGGCCGCTAACCGAATGAACCTGCTGCTAGGCTCCCAGTCCAACGCTGAGTCGGTGAGGTTGGTCGCAAAAAATCTAGCCGTGGTGGAAGCCAAAAAGGCCCAGGAAGAGCGCGACAAAGCCGAAGCCGAGCGCGTGAAGCGAGAGTCAGAGGCTCGCCTTGCCGCAGAGGCCGCTCGCGCGGCAATGGCGCTGGCAGCGCAGCAAGCTCGCGAGGTGGAGCTTGCACGCCGTGCCGAGGAACAGGCTGTGGCTGCGGCCCAAGAGGCTCGGAAACAAGAACTAGCTCGGGCGGAAGCAGCAAGGCAAGAGGTCGAGCGCGAGCGCTTGGCTCAATTGGCGCTTGCGGCTGCTCAGGCAGCAAAAGCGGAAGCGGAACGCATCGCCACGTTCCAGCGCACAGCCCTCGCCGCAGCCGCGCAACTGGCGCAAGAGACGGCTGCTGCGATGCGCGCTGCCGCTCAGCGCGAAGCTGAGCGGCAGGCAACCGCGCGCCTGGCAGCGGAACGTGCAGCTGCCGAGAAGGCTGAGGCCGCTAGGGCCGAGGCGCTGCGGGTGGCAGAGGCCGCGCGGATCGCTGCGGCTGAGGAAGTTGCAAGAAACACTGCGGCTCGTTTGGCGGCGGAAAAAGCTGCGGCTCAACAAGCGGAGGCGCAGCGCCTGGAGCTACAGCGCCTGGCTGAGGCACGGCGCGTTGCCGAAGAGGCCGAGAAAGCACGAATCGCCGCCGCCGAGGCAGAGCTCGCGCGCGCCCAGTCCCAGCGACTGGCTCAAGCCCAAGCCGAGCAACAACGCGGGGAAGCTGCCAGGGCTCAAGCCGCGAAATTGGCAGCGGACCGGGCAGAAGCTGACCGCCTTGCCAGGGCTGCGGCTCAAGCCGCGGCAGATAAGCTGGCCGCCGAAGCGCAAGCCGCGCTCAGCGTGGCGCAAACGGCGGTTGCGGGTCTAACCCAAGCCGTGAAGTTGGCGCAAGAACGGGTGCAGGCCGCAGACGCCGCTCCTGCACCTGCTCAAGCGGTACTCGCGAGCACTCCTTTCTTTGCCGGCTCCAATCAACTCCAACGCAGCTACACCGTTGGTGATCGCTACGAGTTCAAGGTTGTCGATCTCTTCAATCGCAGCGAGCGGCCTTTGGTGATGCAGGTGAGCAGCATCGATGTGAACGCAGATCGCATCGAGTTCAATGGTGGCGAGTACGTGAGCGACACGATGGGTAACATCCTCACCAACCTGCGTGGGTCAAGCGCCACGCCACGCCAGTTTTACCCGGCCGAACTCTTTGTTGGGAAACGCTGGCGCACCATGTTCCGGCAGGTGCGTCCCAACGGCCTCACCTACACCTTTCGCTACGACATGCGCGTGGTGGGGCGTGAGCGCGTCACCGTCCCTGCCGGCACCTTCGACACCTTCAAAATCGAGGGGCGCGGCTTCAACATGACCCTGGGCGCAGCCCTCGAACGCAACATCTGGGTGAGTCCGGGGGTGGCCGCAGACATTGCGCTTGAGACTCAGGTGCGGCTTGCCAACGGCATGTGGGATCAACGCGAACGGCAAGAATTGGTGGGCCTGCAACAGCAAGCGCCGCGAACCCCTGCACAATCCGCATCTTTGAATTCGAACCCCGGCTCAAAATGAAACTTGCATCTGGATCTTCTTTCGCTCGGCCCTCACGCCCAGTTTTGAGCATTGCACTCAGCACGGCATTGGCGTTGGGCGCTCTCACCTTGGGCGGTTGCGCAGCGCCCACAGGCGCAAACGAACAGGCCGCGGCAGCCAAAGATCAAGTGCAGTTTTTGGACATTGCCAGCTTCGACAAAACCTTGTCCGCCTCACTGTCGGCGCCGCTTGCAAAGGTGGATGTGGCGTTTGTGGATGTGGTCAAACCCAGTGCAATGCCGGAACGTCTGCAAAAGTGGATGGCCTCAGTTGAAGCAGGCGGCGGCAAGGTCAGCATCACAGAACCCAAATCCGAGCTCCAGGGCCGGTCTGTGTTTGCGCTGGTGAGTGCTGCCACGACCTTATGGTCAGCCTCCAAAATGGCTGCGTCCTTCGCGCGTGACAGTCAATTCAAGGCGGCGCAAGCGTACAACGCCGAGATTGTGCTCAAGCGCGACACAAGCGGTGACAGCGTGGTCGACAAAGTCGTTTTCACCAAACGCTGAGCACCGAGCTGGGCCCGATCACCGCGCCCAGTTTGTCCGTGGGCTCAGCAGCTCAGTCAACATCAATTCGCAGCTCACGCTCAGCCACGCGTTGCTTTGTGTCTTGAATCTGGAGGATCAGGCGATGTTTGCCTTTGGGGATTTTGGCTTGGTCCAGTGTGAAGCCCGAAGGCGTGATCTTGACGTGGCCGGCAATGCGCTCCGTGATGTCGATCTTCAACGCACCATAAAAGACCCGAAAACTGCTGGGATCGATTTCCGCATCCGACATGCCGCGAAAGGCGACCTGAATCGGAAAGGGTGAGGCGAGCTTGCCCTCGGCTGCGCCAGTGGGGCGAATCAAATCAATGGCCGGATTGATCGCGCGCGGCCTCAAGGCAGGAGGCTCGTCAAACCCAGCCTGGCCGCGAAAATCCACCGCCTCTTGAGGCAGCACAAGCCACATCTCTGGATGGGCGGCGATCTTGGCGGCCGCTGCTGCGCCAGTTGGGGCGGTGCTTTGGGCAAATCCCAAAGACGACGCGCCGCACAGCGCCGCAGCCAAAATCAATCGACGATTAACTTGCATGTCTAGTCCACTTCCTTGAAGGTCATCAATGCCGAGCCATAGGCGTCTGAGCATTGCGGATGCTGGCGCCTTTGCGCCCCGCTGCAAACGGGATCCGATTCTGTGGCAGAAGTGCTCAGCAATGCGCCGAGCTCAGCCCTGCCCTTTGCGCTGTTGAGGGATTTCACGAAAGGCCCGGCCTGCTGCGTGGGATCGTTGCGCAGGGTAGAAAGATCACGCGGGCCGTCTGACACCATCACCAAAAGGCTGTTGTCGCCCGCGGGCCCTTGCGAGCGCAGCGCCCAGCCAGCTCTGGGCAAACGCAAGGGCTTGCCAGCCTCGATGCGGTTGTTGGTGTCCAACGCGTTCGGGAAAATCGTGTACACCGATTGGTTGTCCGAGCCCGCAAGCACCACATACACATAGCCCGCGCGATCAGACTCCACGGTGAAATCGAACAGGTCTTGCTTGATCTTGAGCGATGTCTTCGGCGCATTCACGGCCACCCGGCGTTTGGCATCGCGCTGCTCGTGCATCTGCGAGAGCGCTTGAGCACCGGTAAGCGATGGTGGCGGTGGCGGCAAAGCAACCGGCGGCGGCACCGAGACTGGTGCGAGCGTACTCGCGACCGGCTTGGACGGCGCAGGAGCAGCGCCCGGCACGGCCAATGCCGTCGCGATGGGCGCGGCAACAGATGCCAACGCGGGCGCCGCCGTCGCAAGCGTTGGTGCCATGCTCAGCAAATCGACGGGCTTGTTGAACCAAGCGGGTACAAACTGCGTGTTGCCAGACAACAAAATAGAGTGTGGCTTGAACGACGCGTCGTTGCGCATGCGTTGATCAATTTTTTGCTGCGCGCATTGCCGAATTTCGTCAATCGAGATGGCGCCAGAGCCGTCCAAGTCTTTGGCCTCCCTGAGCATGCAGTCGCGCATGAAGCTGGTGGCCAGCCCCCCTTTTTGCTCGTCGTCGAAACTCATTTCGTTGTGTCGAGCAGCCGAGATGTGCACGATGTCTTGAGGCAGGGCGCCACGATCGACCTGCTCCACGGCCAAGTTTCGCGTCTTC
>JAAFHN010000356.1 GCA_013298415.1 Comamonadaceae bacterium | reverse complement strand
CGTATTTGGAGAGGCCAATCACATTGGTGTGCTCATTGGGCATGATGCCGATCCAGACTTGCCCAATCACCGGGCAAAAGTGGTGGCTGCATGCGCTGCGCACCGTGATCGGCCCCACGATCATCAGCTCGTTCAGGTGCTCAGCGTTTGGAAACTCGGTGACGCTGGGCCCCTTCACATAGCGGCCATTGAACACCTCACGCAGGTACATCTTGGCCACGCGGCGGGCGGTGTCGCGGCTGTTGTGGTCGTTGGCGGTGTCGATCACCATGCTTTCCAACACGCCTTCCATCTTGCTGCTCACTTCATCGAGCAGCTTCTCAAGCTCGCCCGGCTGGATGAACTCAGCAATGTTGTCGTTGGCATGAAAGCGCCGGCGCGAGGCTCGCAAACGCTCCCGAATTTTCACGGACACCGGAGTGCCGTCTTCCGCCACCTGGGCGGGAACTGCTGGCTTTGGATCAGACATGGCGCGATTGTCCCACCCAGCACCGCTAGGACGGGTCGCCAAGGTGCTCGCCGAGCTTGATTTTGATTGATTTCAGCCATCTGTCCATTTATCTATTGCATTTGTTGCTACGTAATAGATAGCGTTTTTCAGGTTCCTAACCCCCTGGTTTCCGAGGGTAATTACCCGTCATTTTCACCAAGGAATCCATTAACGTATGCATTAATGGATTCTTTAAACCACCCACTCGTTGACCTGGACGCCCTGAACTGGCTCGGAGCCGATCTGGTGCGCCCCGAATGCGTGCTGGCCAACTCGCGCGGCGATCTGTTCACGGCCGACTGGCGCGGCGGCGTGGCCCACATCCGCGCTGACGGCTCTCAAACCCTCTACTCGGCAAAGCTCGAAGAGCCGCTCACCCTGCGGCCCAATGGCATCGCGCTCCTGCCCGATGGCAGCTTTTTGCTGGCGCAATTGGGCCTCAACGACGGCGGCGTCTATCGGCTCTGGCGCAATGGCGTGGTTCAGCCCTGGCTGATGGCGGTGGAAGGCAAGCCCTTGCCGCCCACCAATTTCGTGTTGCTGGAATCCTCTGGCCGGGCTTGGATCACGGTGAGCACGCGGCGTAACCCCCGCTCGCTCGGCTACCGTGCGGATTGCGACGATGGCTTCATCGTGTGCTCCGACGAGCGCGGCGCGAAGATCGTGGCCGATGGCCTGGGCTACACCAATGAAGTGGCGATCCACCCCAGCGGGCGCTGGCTCTACGTGAATGAAACCTTTGCCCGGCGGCTCTCGCGCTTTGAGCTGCTGCCTGGTGGCGATCTGGGCGCGAAAGAAACAGTCGTGAACTTCGGCGCAGGCGTGTTCCCAGACGGTTTGCACTTCGACGAAGCCGGATACGCCTGGGTGGTGAGCATCGTGAGCAATCGGCTCTTGCGCGTGAGCCCACAGGGCGACGTGCAGACCTGGCTGGACGACTCTGACGTGCAGCACCTCGCCGCAGTAGAGGCTGCTTATTTGGCTGGGCAAATGGATCGCCCCCACCTGGATCGCGTGGTGAGCAAAAACTTGCGCAACATCTCCAGCATCGCTTTCACAGGCGCTGATCGCCGTACGGCCGTGCTCGGCTGCCTGCTCGGCGACCGCCTTGCCACTTTGCGCCTGCCCGAAGCAGGCACAGCACCCCCTCACTGGAACTACGCATGAGCGCACAAGCTTTGCC
This sequence comes from Comamonadaceae bacterium, assembly GCA_013298415.1. GTDB lineage: Bacteria > Pseudomonadota > Gammaproteobacteria > Burkholderiales > Burkholderiaceae_C > JAAFHN01. The sequence goes on along the minus strand of JAAFHN010000356.1, from coordinate 2,101 downwards.
CAGCCTCTCCTTGGTGGATGCTGCCTACCAGGCCATCCGCCAGCGCATCCTGGATACCGTGTGGCCGCCAGGTCACAGGGCATTGGAGCAAGAAGTGGCGCTTGCGCTAGGCATGAGCCGAACGCCGGTGCGCGAAGCACTGGTGCGCCTGCAAGCGGAAGGCTTGGTCGAAGTGGTGCCGCGCCACGGCATGCGCGTTCTACCCGTCTCGCCCACGGACATGCGCGAGATTTACGAGGTACTGACTGCCTTGGAATGCGCAGCGGCCGAGCTCTTGGGCAATCAAAAGCCAGATGCAGCACGCGTGGCGCCGCTCTTGGCGGCCACCGCAGCGATGGACCTGGCGCTTCAGGCCGACGATTTGGACGCCTGGGCGAAGGCCGATGAGCAGTTTCATGCGGAGCTCGTGGCTCTGGCTGGCAATCGACTTTTGCAAGCCACTGTGATGAACCACTGGGATCGTGCCCACCGCGCGCGGATGTTCAGCCTTCGCCTGCGGCCGAAACCCGTGAACAGTACCCGAGAGCACCGCGAGCTAGTCGAGCACTTGTTGGCTGGTGACGGCGCAGGCGCAGCGGCCGTGAACCGCAGCCACCGTCAACGGGCCAGCCGCGAGTTACTCGCCATTTTCGAGCGCTACAAGCTCGCCCAAATGTGATGCCGCCTCCAAATCATCCCCGTCGTCGTTGCGTCGCCTTGCCGTGCCGGAGCACTGTCTGCGGCTACGCGCCTAGACAGGAATGATTTGGAAACGGAATCTCTTCGAACTCAGCAAACCAACACATGAAAAGCTACAACATCGCCGTACTCCCGGGAGACGGCATCGGGGTGGAAGTCACACAGGCTGCGATGCAGGTGTTGCACGCGCTCTCACCACGCATCGGAAGGGATCTGTCGCTCACGGTCTACCCCGCAGGCGCAGGCCATTACCGCAACTGTGGCGTGGCGCTGCCAGATCCCACGATGCGGGCTTGCGAGGCCGCAGATGCCATTTTGTTTGGCGCGATGGGCCTGCCCGATGTGCGCGGCAAAGACGGCACCGAGATCATCCCGCAGCTGGATTTGCGCTTTGCCTTCGATCTTTACGCAGGCGTGCGGCCGATCCGCAGCTGGCCAGGCTTGCCCACGCCGCTGCGCGATGCACGAGCCCAGCACATCGATCTGGTGCTGGTGCGCGAGAGCACCGAAGGCTTGTTTTATGCCCGGGGCCGTGGCGTGGTGCAGCAAGAAGGTGACCAGACCATTGCCTACGACACCATGAAGATCACGCACAAAGGCACGGCCCGCGTGTGCGATTTCGCGTTTCGACTGGCCGAGCAGCGCAAGCATGCAGGCAGACCAGGACGAGTAACGAACGTGGACAAAGCCAACGTGTTCACCTCGATGGCGTTTTGGCGTGACGTGTTTTTGGAGCGGGCCAAAGCCTTCCCAAGCATCCAAATCGATCATGCCTACGTCGACGCGATGGCGCTGAACCTGGTGATGAAGCCTTGGCAGTTTGACGTGCTGGTCACTGAAAACATGTTTGGCGACATCTTGTCAGACCTGATCGCCGCACTCGTGGGCGGCATGGGCATGGCCCCCTCTGGCGACATTGGCGACAAGCACGCCCTCTTTCAACCTGCGCACGGCACCGCGCCAGACATTGCTGGACAAGGCTTGGCCAACCCCAGCGCCATGTTTTTGTCGGCCGCCATGATGCTCGATTGGCTTGCTGAGCGGCACGGCGATTCGGCGATGGCTGATGGGGCGAGGGCGATTGAGCTTGCGGTGCAGCGCACCTTTGAACAAGGCGCGGCATTGCCAAGGGATTTCGGCGGCAGCAGCGGCACGGCAGACGTGACCCGCGCGGTGATGGAGCGCCTGTGAACCAGGCTCGCGTGCTCGTCGTCGGCGCTGGCTACTTCAGCACCTTCCATGTGCAGGCTTGGAAAGCGCTGGGTGTGGATCTCGTCGGCGTGGTGGACACCCATGCCGAGCGCGCGCAAGCCTTGGCGAGCAAAGCTGGGATCTCCGCGTGGTTTAGCGACATGGATCTCGCTTTGGCACAAAGCCGGGCCACCCTCGTCGACGTGGTGTTGCCGCCCGTGGCGCAGGCGGC
>JAAFHN010000262.1 GCA_013298415.1 Comamonadaceae bacterium | reverse complement strand
GTGTTCACAAAGTAGAGGTGATTGCCCCGGCTCTGCGCCTGAAGGATGCCCGCATCGGCCAGCTGGTGAAGATAGCGCGCAGCGGTCTGGCGGGTGATGCCCAAGTCGTTTTGCACAAATTCGATGCGGGTGTAGGGGTGGCGAAAGAGGTTGTTCAGCAAATCTTGCGAGTAGAGCTTGGGCGTGTCGGTGCGCAACCTGCGCTTGGTGTCGGCCATCAGCTCGCGCATGCCATTGACCACCTGCACGGCCTGTTGCGCTGTTTGCGCAACGCCCCGCAGCATGAAGCGCACCCAGTCTTGCCAAGCGAGCGCGTGCTGTGGCGATTTGGGTTGTGTGGCTGCATCGCGCACTGTTTGCAGCAAGCGGTAGTAATCGGCCTTGTGTTGGTTGATGTAGCGCGAGAGGTAGAGCACAGGTGAATCCAACAGACCCGACTGCACGAGCCCCAGCACGCACAAGATGCGGCCAATGCGGCCATTGCCGTCTGAAAACGGGTGGATGCTCTCAAATTGGTGGTGAACCAATGCCATTTTCACCAGCGGGTCGATTGCACCGGATACGTCGTCATTCAAAAAGTGCTCCAGCGCGTTCATGTGGGCCTGCACGCTTGCCGCGTCTTGCGGTGGCACGAAAACGGTAGCGCCCGTGCGCTCGTTTTTGAGCACTGTGCCGCCGGATGTGCGAAAGCCTTCATGGCTGTTTTTAAGCACCTGAAACATCTCAATCAGCATGCCGTTGCTCAGGATGCCCTGCTGTGCTTGCATGCGCGCAAAGCCCCGCGTGAGTGCTTCTCGGTAGCGCGAAACCTCTTTGGCTGCTGGCGACATCCAGTCTGAAGCCCGCAAATCCGCCTGAAACAGCTCGTCTTGCGTGGTCACATAGCTCTCCACCTCCGAGCTCGCCTTGGCCTCTTGCAGGGCCAGCGTGTTCACCAAAATGGCTTCGTTGGGGATGCTGGCGGCGCAACCTTTCAGCTCTGCCAAATGGCGGTGAGCGGACACCAGCGCGAGCAGCACCTCGGGCGTGTCGAAGTCGACGCCCTGGGGCGGCAAAATTGGGATCGCGTAGCTGGGTTGCAGGAGCATCTCGATGTGGATGTTAAAGCAGTTCGCGAAAGCATGTTAAAACAAATTGAATTTCATAACACTCAAGGGCGAGGGCGTTAGCCTAACGGCCGTTTTGGTAACTCCCCTGCGACAATTCCATTCATGCCGAGCCCCCACTTCATCGCCCCCAGCATCCTTTCAGCAGACTTTTCCAAGCTGGGCGAGGAGGTGCGCTCGGTGCTTGCGGCTGGGGCGGATTGGGTGCACTTTGATGTGATGGACAACCATTACGTGCCGAATTTGACCTTTGGGCCGATGATTTGCCAGGCGATCAAGCCGCATGCGGTGTTTCCGGATGGCAAGCCTTCCGTGATGGATGTGCATTTGATGGTGCAGCCGGTCGATGCAATCGCCGCCGCCTTTGCCGAGGCGGGGGCCGACTACATCAGCTTTCACCCCGATGCCTCGGGCCATGTGCATCGCAGCATCCAAGCCATTGCATGCAAGGGCTGCAAACCGGGCCTGGTGTTCAACCCAGCTCAGCCGCTGGATGTGCTGGATTGGGTGATCGACGACATCGATTTGATCCTCATCATGAGCGTGAACCCCGGCTTTGGCGGGCAAAGCTTCATTGATTCAGCCTTGCGCAAGATCGAAGCCGCCCGCGAGCGCATTGATGCGAGCGGCAAGGCCATTCGCTTGCAAGTGGATGGCGGCATCAAGCCAGACAACATCCGAAGAGCCGCCGACGCAGGGGCAGACACCTTCGTAGCCGGCAGCGCAATTTTTGGCAAACCCGACTACAAGGCCGTGATCGACCAGATGCGGGCTGCTTTGGCGGCTTAAGTCTGCACCCAAGGCAGGCCATCAAAACGCCAGCCGTTCACGGTGGATCGGTGGCCGTGTTGGTCTAGATCGCCTTCGAAGCCGTGCAAGATGTTGATCACGCGGGTGTAGCCAGCGGCTTCTAGGGCTGCGCCTGCCGGAATGGTGCGGCGCGCGCTGCGGCACAGCAGCAAGATCGGCGTGGCTTTTCCAGGAATTTCCGCTTCAACGGCCTTGGCAAAGCGCGCCGGATCGGTTTCAAGCTCGGGGTACTCGTACCAAGCCACATGCGTCACGCCAGGGGGCGAGCCCACGTACATGGCCTCGATTTCCATGCGGATGTCCAAAATTTTGGCCTCGGGGTGCGATTGCGCGAAGGCCCAGGCGTCTTTGGGGCTCAGGTGTTCCATGCGTAGGATTGTCCGGCACGCCTGCGTGCCTGGTGTTGCACATGGGAAAATACCTCCATGAAAACCCCCATCCCCTACACCCGTGGCCAAGCCCTGCCTGAACTCCTGAGCAAGCGCCTTTTGGTGCTGGATGGCGCCATGGGCACGATGATCCAGCGCTTCAAGCTGAGCGAAGCGCAGTTTCGCGGCGAGCGCTTTGCAGCGCACGGCAAAGATCTGAAGGGCAACAACGAGATGCTGCAAATCGTGCGCCCGCAAGTGATTTCAGACATCCACGAAAACTACCTGGCCGCTGGCTGCGACATGGTGGAAACCAACACCTTTGGTGCAACCAGCGTGGCGCAGGAAGACTACGGATTGCCGGAGCTGGCCTACGAGATGAATTTCGAAGCCGCCAAGCTCGCCCGCGCGGCGTGCGACAAATTCAGCACGGCTGACAAACCCCGCTTCGCGGCGGGTGCCTTCGGCCCCACGCCCAAAACCGCCAGCATCAGCCCCGATGTGAACGACCCCGGCGCCCGCAATGTGACATTCGAGCAGCTCCGTGCGGCCTACTACGAGCAGGGCAAAGGCCTGCTCGATGGCGGTGCAGACCTCTTCTTGGTGGAAACGATTTTTGACACGCTGAACGCCAAGGCCGCGCTTTTTGCGATTGACGAGCTCTTTGAAGCCACTGGCGAGCGTTTGCCCATCATCATCAGTGGCACGGTGACTGACGCTTCTGGCCGCGTGTTGAGCGGCCAAACGGTGACTGCATTTTGGTACAGCGTGCGCCACGCCAATCCGCTGGCCGTGGGCCTGAACTGCGCTTTGGGCGCGGCCGTGATGCGCCCCTACATCCAAGAGCTCGCCCGCGTGGCGAGCGACACCTTCATCAGCTGCTATCCCAACGCCGGCCTGCCCAACCCGATGAGCGATACCGGCTTTGACGAAACACCAGAAGTGACTTCGCGCCTGCTCAAATCATTTGCCGACGAAGGCTTGGTGAACATCGTGGGTGGCTGCTGCGGCACCACCCCAGAGCACATCGGTGCGATTGGTCACGCCATGGCCGGCCACGCGCCCCGGCCGCTCAGGTTTGAGGAGTTGGCGAAGGCGGCTTAGGCAGTAGGCGTCCGCAACAGCCGGGGCCGCTCAGGCCAGTTCGAGTCGGCGCTCGATGCGCTCCACGCGTTCAGCCAGGCGATCCAGAGAGGATTGCTGGCGATACACATCGTCTTGCGCCGAAACCATGTTGCGCCGCGAGCCCACGCTGTGCACCTCCAACTGTGCCAAGCGGTGCTTCACGTCTTTGAACTCGGCAAGCATTGCCCCCCGCAAATCCTTCACCTCGGATCGCAGTGCTTTCAGGTGCTTCAGCACCAGGCCCTCAACGTTGTCAGTCATGATTCAACTGTATCGCAATCACACAAACCCGATACTCCGAGACTCCCGCACTTCGGGTTTGATGCGGTGTTCGGCTTCGAGTTGCTCGATGAACTCATCGGCGCTCAGCGCTTCGCCCAGGATTTCGCTTTGGCGCTTCACGGCTGCGAAGTCGCCGGGGCAGAGTTGCTCCAGCTTTCTCAAGCGCGCAGCAAGCCCGGGCGTGAGGGCCGATGCATCAGAAGCCAGCGCTTCGGCCACAAACATCCGCTCGCGCTGCTCATGGGTGAGGGGCTTGAACTTGATTTTGAAAGTGAAGCGGCGCAGCGCGGCTTGGTCGATGCGGTCCAGCAAGTTGGTGGTGCACACGAAAACGCCTGCATAGCGCTCCATTTGCTGGAGCATTTCGTTGACTTCAGTCACTTCATACGTGCGCTGCGCGCCACGGCGGTCTTGCAAAAAGCTATCGGCCTCATCGAGCAGCAGCACGGCTTTTTCGGCCTCGGCCTCTTTGAACATGGCGGCCATGTTTTGCTCGGTTTCGCCCACGAATTTGCTCATCAAATCGCTGGCTTGCTTCACGATCAGCGGCCTGCCGATGGCTTGCGCCAAATGCTCGGCCAGCGCCGTTTTTCCTGTGCCCGGTGCGCCGTAAAAACACAAGCTGCCGTGGCCCCGCGCCTTGATGGCCTCCACGATGCGCGGCACATCGAAGCGCGACTCCACATTGAGCATGCTCAGGTCGTAGGTGGTGACGCTTGGGCGCACAGCCTTTGCCGCGCCATCGCTGCCGAGTGCCACATCCGCATTTTTCAGCTGCCGCTCGATCAATCGCTCCAGCTCTCCGCCACGGTCAAGCCCCGCATCGCGCTCAGCCACCAAATCGGCAAAGCGCACAGCGGTGCGGATTTGTGCGGGTGTGAGGCCTTTCCTCTCGGTGAGTTTGCCAATGAAGCCTTCGCTCAGGCGGGCATCGGCGAGGCATGTGCTGAGCACGTTGCGCACCAAACCTTCACGGGCACCGGGCGGCGGCGATTTCAGCTCCAAGTGGTAGGCAAACCGGCGGCGGAAGGCAGGATCGATCTGCTCAATCCGGTTCGTCAC
>JAAFHN010000118.1 GCA_013298415.1 Comamonadaceae bacterium | reverse complement strand
CCTGCTCGATGCCACTGAAGCCGATTTGAGCGGCTACATGGCTGCCCGGCAAGACGGCAAAAACACAAGCGCCGCCCGCCGCTTAACGGTTTTTCGCCGCTTCTACCAGTGGGCCGTGCGCGAGCGCCTGGTACTGGCCGACCCCACGCTCAAAATCGCTGCGCCCAAAGCCCTGGCGCGCAATGTGAAAACGCTCTCTGAAGCGCAAGTAGAAGCCCTGCTGGCTGCGCCCGATGTGGCCACGCCGCTGGGTCTGCGCGATCGCGCCATGATCGAGCTGATGTATGCGGCGGGCCTTCGCGTGAGCGAGCTGGTGGGCCTGAAAACCCTGAACGTGGACTTGCGCCTGCACGCCCTGCGCACCTTCGGCAAAGGCGCCAAAGAACGCATGGTGCCCTTTGGCCAAATCGCTGCGCAGTGGCTGGATCGGTATTTGAAAGAAGCGCGCGGCGACATCCTGAGCAGCCAACAGACCGAAGCACTTTTCGTGACCGAACGCGGCTCTGGCATGACCCGCCAAACGTTTTGGCACATCATCAAGCGCCACGCTGCGGTGGCTGACATCCACGTGCCCATCTCCCCCCACGTGCTGCGCCACGCATTCGCCACGCACTTGCTCAACCACGGCGCAGACCTGCGCGCCGTGCAAATGTTGCTCGGCCATGCCGACATCTCCACCACCACCATCTACACCCACGTGGCACGAGAGCGCCTGAAAGCCATTCACGCGCAGCACCACCCGAGGGGCTAAGGGCTGTTGTACTGGTCTGTAGCGCGAAGCTTTGGATGCTGCTGAGCTGCACTTCGCGCGGCTGACGCGGCGTTTCGCGCAGTGAGGCCTCGCATTGATCGGTCCGACTCGGCAGCATCCAGCTCCGTTTTCACAAAATGGAGTTGAGTATGCGGAAATGGACTCTTCGGTGTCTTGCGGCAATGGCTTTGCTGGGGTCTTGCCGAGTCGCCTTGGCTCAAGGCGCAGCGGCGCAGATCAATCTGGGCGTGGAGATGCTGGAGCTGCCTTCTCCCGCACCAGCTCGCATCACGCTGATGTACCCGAGCAGCAGCGCGGAGGCGACCGTCACGCGGGGGCCATTCACTTACAGCGTGGCTCGTGCTGGCGTGTTTGCTCAGGGCGAGCGAGGCCCTGGAAGTCTTCTTGAGGCCAGCCCGCGCAAACTGATTGTGATTTCTCACGGCTCGGGCGGCGATGCCCATACCTTCGTGGATTTGGCTCGCGTGCTGGTGCAGCGTGGTTACGTGGTGGCCTTGCCCCAGCACGCTGGCGACAACAGCCGAGACATGTCTCGGGTGGGGCCCGCCTCGTGGGAGGCCCGGCCCCCTGAGATTTCGGCCACGCTGGATGCGCTGGCTGCGCACCCGGTGTGGCGAACGCGCTTGAACGTGCAGGGCGTGGGGCTCTACGGCATGTCAGCAGGCGGTCTCACAGCGCTTGTGCATGCGGGCGGGGTGTGGAGCGCCGCACGCTTTGGCCAGCATTGCCGCGAGCACATCGAAGAGGATTTCTACACCTGTGTGGGCCTCATCACCCAACTGCGCGGCAATTGGCTGGACACCGTGAAGATCATGGTGGCGCGGGCAGTGCATGTGGTTCGGTTCACCGATGCCACGCCGCTTTCGCACAATGATCCGCGCATCAAAGCCGTGATCGCGGCCGTGCCGATGGCTGCTCCCTTTGATGCCGCCTCGCTGGCCAAGCCGCGCGTGCCGCTTGCGCTGGTGGCGGCGCAGCAAGATGCCTGGTTGATCCCGAAATTTCACTCAGGCCGCATCCGTGCCGCGTGCGAGCCCACGGGCGGCTGCACCGTGCTCGCAGACTGGCCGCAGGGCGGGCATGCCTCCACGCTCTCGCCCTGGCCTGCGGACTTGGCTGCGTCCATCTCGTCCATCATGCAAGACCCGCCGGGATTTGACCGCGCGCGAGAGCTGCCGGTGCTTTGGGGCAAGATGGCGGCGTTTTTTGATTCACACCTTTGAGCAAGACCTGTGAGCAACGCCTTGGCCACACCTGATCCCCTTTCCTTTTGGAAGCGCGGCGGCGTGGTGCTTTGCTTTTGCCTGGCGTCAGCCGCCGTGCTGGCGCTGGGGCGGGCCGATGGGAAATGGAGCGCGCAATTTGTGTATTCGCTTGCCACGGGCTTGAGTGTGTGGCTGCTGATGGAGCGAGCGGCTCGGGTGTTGGGCTTGAGTTTTGCGCAAATTTTTGATTGGAAGTGGCGCTCGCTGGCGGTGGTGGTGGGCAGCGTGGTGGCGGGCTATGTGTTTGGCACCTTTGTGGGAGATGCTTATTTGGGCACTTCCACTTGGGAATTGGCCAGCCGCAGGCCTGCGATTTTCATCGAGTTTTTTGTGGTGGCCGTGGCCTCCATTGCGGTGGCCTTTGGCTGGTTTGGGGCGCGGCTCAAGCAAGAGCGCTTGCGCGCCGAGCTTCTGCGGGCGCAGCAGTTGGCGGCCGAGGCCCAATTGGCCATGCTGCGCAGCCAGTTGGAGCCCCACATGATGTTCAACACCCTAGCCAATTTGCGCGCGCTGATCGAAACCGATCCGCCCAAAGCACTGCACATGCTGGATCGCTTCAACGATTGGCTGCGCGCCACGCTGCGCACAAGCCGCGCCGACGCCACCGCGCACACCGTGGCCGATGAGTTTGCGCGGCTGAAGGATTACGTGGCCTTGATGGCAGTGCGGATGGGCCAGCGATTGACTGCCGAATTTGACTGCGCGCCAGAAGCCGCTGCGGCAAAACTCTCCCCGATGCTGTTGCAGCCTCTGGTTGAGAACGCCATTCAGCATGGCTTGGAGCCGCTGCACGAAGGCGGCAGATTGCAGGTTGCAGCTCGTGTGAGCGGCGAGCTGTTGCAATTGACCGTTCGCGATTCGGGCGCGGGGTTATCAAATGCGAGATCAGAGGGTTTTGGCCTGCAAAGCACGCGTGATCGCGTGGCGTTGGCAGGCCAGGGCGCTCGACTAGAACTGGGCTCCGCACCCGGACGCGGCACGCTTGTGCAAATTTGCTTGCCCTTGGTGGTTTGACATGCCGCGCACCCTGATTGCCGATGATGAGCCGCTGCTGCGCGATGCGCTGGTGCGCGGCTTGGCCATTGCCTGGCCCGAGCTTGAAATTGCGGCGCTTGCCACCTCGGGCGACGAAGCGCTGGCGCTTGCTTTGCAAACCCAGCCCGATGTGTGCTTTCTAGACATCCGAATGCCCGGCATGAGCGGGCTGGATGCGGCACTTGCCTTGGCCGATGAGTGGCCGTCGGCTGGTGATTTTCCTTTGATCGTCTTCATCACCGCGCACGATGAATACGCGCTCAAAGCCTTCGATGCCCAGGCCTGCGACTACGTGCTCAAACCTGTGGCCCCCGAGCGCTTGGCGCGGTGTGTGCAGCGGCTGAAGGATCGCTTGCGGGCAAGGCTTGCATTGCAAACGGCTGCCGCTGCCGACCCGATGCAGGCTGTGGCACAAAGTCTGGCCCAGCTTCGGCAGGCGCTTGTGCCATCGCCCGCCGCGCAGCCGCGATTGCACCTGCTGCAAGCGGGCTTGGGCACGAGCTTGCACATGGTGGCGGTGAGCGATGTGATCGTGGTGGAAGCATCCGACCGCTACTTGCGCGTCCTCACAGCCGATGCCGAGCACTTGCTGCGCATGCCGCTGCATGAGCTGCGCGCAAGGCTGGATCCGGCCGAGTTTTGGCAAATCCACCGCAGCGTGTTGGTACGCGTTACGGCCATGAAAAAACTGGAGCGAGAAGAAAGCGGCAAGCTGAAGCTGCACTTAAGAGGCCGCGCCGAGGTTTGGCCCGTGGGTCGGGTGTATGCGGCTCAGTTCGTGGCGATGTAGGCTCAGTCGGCGCATGGGCCGTGGCGGAATGCATCTGCGGTGCCTGCGCAAATTGCAGCCCCAGCACACTCAAGGCTTATGCGTTGGCAGTGCAATCAAACCCAGATGCACTGCGCGTGTGACTGCCTCTGTGCGCTTGTTGGTGCCAAGCCGCTCGAAGATGCCTGCCAGGTGAAATTTCACTGTGCGCTCGGTGATGTCGAACGCTCGGGCGATTTCTTTGTTGGCGGCCCCGCCTGCGGCCATTTGCAAGATGCTGAGCTGCCGTGGGGTCAGCCGTGTCTCGGGCACGGTGGGCGTTGGAAACCAGGGCTGGCCACTGAAGATTTGCGCTAGGGCTTGACCCATTTCTTGCGGTGCAAGCGCTTTTGGCAAAAAGCCCATCAAACCGGCTGCCCGGGCTTGGCTCGTGAGGTGGTAGTCGTCGGCGCCCGAGCACAGCACTCGGGCGATCGTGGGATCAATCTTGGCTACGCGCATCAGCAGCTCCAGGCCATTTCCATCGGCGAGCTTCCAGTCAGCCAACACGATGTCGTACGCTCCTTCGCGCACTGCTTCAATGGTTTCGGCAGATGTGCTCGCGCAGCCGATTCGCATGCCTGCGAAGAGCCGGCCTAGAAGTTGCATCAAACCGTCTCTGAACAAGGGGTGGTCGTCAACGATAAGCAGGGCGGGGGTGGTTGCCATGCGTTGATGCTATCCACGGTGCGCGTCAAACGGCGCGCAGGTAGCCTGTCCAAACGGACAGGCATCTGACACCTGGTGAGCAGTTGAGCTTGAGACGAAGAGCTCAGGTTTCGAGGACGGCCGCGCCTTGGAATCGCGCCACGTAGCGGGCGGGTTGTCGCTCGTGAAAGCTGATGTAGAGCAACATTTGCACTCGGCACACCTGGCATGGCACCAACCCGAAGTAGGGTTCACCCTCATCGTGAGACTCGATGACCGGATGTCCCCGCCAAACCGAGCGCTTGCAGTCAAAAAAATCGAGAACTTGCGTCTGCACGGCAACGCTCATGCCGCGGAACCAGTCGCAGGCGCTGCACACGAAATCAAGCACGCGCACTTCATTCATGCTTTGGCAGCACCCGCAGCGCAGTTCTAGTAGCGCGAACTCCTCGCCCATGCCGTCGAAAAACGCGTTTCGCTGGCGATCAGGCTGCACAAAGAGCGGCCGAATGCGCAGGCGCCCAGCGGGATGCACAGGATCACTCAATGTCTTCAAGCAGACGAGCTGTGCCGGGCTCACCCTTCAGATGCACCACATCAACCACCTGGCCGATTGAGTGCTTTTTGAAGCTATCGCCCGAAACGCCAATGGCAACCTTAGCATACACATCGCGAAATTGATTTTGCATGCGTGCTTTTGATGCAGCCAACATGGCATCCATTTTTTCATCGAAGCTTTGCGGCTTGGGTTGGCCGGCTTTCGGCGAGGATGTATCCACAAACAAATTCAGATCAAATGCATAGCGACTTTTGACGCCTTTTCGACTGGTTGATGTTTGCTCGCTCTTTTGTGTGATGACGCCTTTCACCCGAACACCATTTTCGAGCAAGTGTGAAATCTCCATCCGTGCTTTGATCATTAAAGCAGCAATGATCACAGCCACAATCCCCACAAAGGAATAAAGACCGATTTTGATTTTTTGAGCGAGTGTCTTTTTCATTTGGCAAACTCGCAAGGAAGTTCGCCGCCTCCAAATCTCGCATCATCGACTCTCGCACCTTGAAAAACACCACCGACGAACTGCTGCTCGGCGATGATGCCAAAGCGAACATAGCATTTTCCATCGTTGCCTTTGTACGCTACTGCGGCCTGCCGCTTGCGACTCAGCACAACGCCGGTGATGGCGTGGCGCATGATGGTCCAATCCTTCCCTTTGAGAACGGCTTTGTAGCCTTTGCCTTTCAATTCATCACTCAAATAGCGATTGAATGCATCCAAAATTAAACGTTCTGTGGCTGGGTCGCTGGCCTCAGGTGCGGGCAAGCGTCTGTTTTGAATTTCGGTGATATTGTTCTTTTGAATGTTTTTCTGCACATCCTCGACACTGCCAAATTTTGCTATTTCAGCCGTTTTAGCTTGGTACATTTTTTCATAATCGGCTTCACCCGGGAACAGCTTTCGCGCAGCATCCCATCTTGCTTGAACCAATTGCATGCGGTAGAAAAAGACTTTGACGCGCTCTTCACTGGCATCACCCAGCATTTGAGTGTCGTCTTGGTCTGCCTTGTCTGCTACCGTGCTGCCTTTGTCGTTGACAGTGCCCGTCACGCGCGAGTCGAGAATCGCAAATACTTGTCGAAAATGGGTGTTGCTTCGGTCGCGGGCACCAAAATTGAGGGCCAGCAGCTCGGCGGCCTTTGCGTTGTACTCTGCCAAGACTGCGGCCAATTTTGCCGAGTCGGATGTACCGGTGGTCAGACTCTGCTGAAACAGATACTCGAACAATTTGCCAGCTGCCAGCCGAGAATTGATGGCATCATGGCCACTTTTGGCCTGATCTGCTGATTCTTGTTTCTTCGAAGCTTGTGCTGAATTTTTCCCAGCGACAATATTCTTTGCGTTCGTCATTTCTGCCGCCATCGACGACATATTGAAACTGAGGTCTTTTTGCTGGATGGCAGCAATCGTACGCTCCATATTTCCCAGCGTGGTTTCTGTGCCTTTGCCGTTTTTGAATATTTCCGCTTGCCTCCAGAAGGTTCTCACCTCCATTTTGGCGGGCCCAGCGTAGTTGAGATCTTGTGCAAGTGCCGAAGATGCGCCCAAAGTGGCCAGAAAAATTGTGCCGAGGAGAAAATTGGCGGTAGCTTTTGAGATAATCATTTATTGCCTTTCACAACGAACCACCACAGCGCAACGTAAACTGGCTCGGGACGGGCACCGCTGATGGCTTTCGTGACATCGCTCATGTTGCCCACCGTAGCGCCATTGGCATTGCTGATGGTAGATCCGGAAATCTTCAGAACAGTGACGCCATTTTTGTTGCTGATGCTCTTGCCGTCGCTCGAGACCTTGCCCAGTGTTTCGCCGCCTGGCCCGCTCACCGTTTTGCCATCGCTGGCTATTTTTCCAGCGGTTGCTCCACTTGATCGATTGATCTTTCCGCCGCTGTCCATTTTGAATTGAGCATTTGCATCGCTAGAGATTGCAATGAGCGCGATGGCCGTGACGATTGAAAGTGTTGCCGATTTGAAATGTATTGTCATGTTGCAATAATTTGCGGCATGCGCCGCATTGGACGCGTCGTATTCATTCGATGGCGATGCGTGTCGTCGCGATTGACTGGGCGCGAGCGTGAACCCGTGGACGCGATGGCGTCAAATTGATGGTAGGTCGCAGCTGGCCCTGTGCATAGCTGCCCAAAAGGTCAGCCGCACCGCGTTTAGGAAGCTCTGCAAAACCCCCTTGCGGCCATCGCGGGCCACCTCCGGGCGCTCAGCGTTGTTGAAAAGCTCGCAAATAGCAGAGGCTATTTGACTCACTTTTCGCCTAGCTGAGCCTCCCGGATGC
>JAAFHN010000479.1 GCA_013298415.1 Comamonadaceae bacterium | reverse complement strand
GGCTTCCGGGCGGGCGGACGGCCGTTTTTCGAAAGAAATTGGTCATCTGTCCAAGCGTTTACAACATCAAATGCTACAAATCTAGTAGCGATTCGTCGATGGGCAGGCCGCCGACTGCACGGCCTAAAGCCCCAGTTTTTGCCAGCCCGCCAAGCCCAGCTTTTCAAGCGTGGCGACGTTCGCTTCAAAAATCGCTTCCGCTTGGGGGAAGGCTTGTACTGCGCGCTCCACGCTTTCCTCGCGCAGCAAATGCAAAGTGGCAAACGGCGCACGGTTGGTGCAATTGCCGATGTCATCCGGCTCAGTGCCATCAAATTGAAACTTCGGATGAAAGCTGGCGAGCTGCACCACGCCATACAGGTCGTGCTCCTCAATCACATTTTCTGCAAGCTCCAGAAAATCATTGAAATCCAGAAAATCTTCAAATTGAGTCGGGGCAATCAAGAGCGTGGTGTCAATCTCCGACGCAGGCGTGGCGATCAGCAAATCCAGCTCACGATCAAGCTCTTCAAGCAAATCATCTGCATGCCGCGCTTTGCTCACCACCATCCGGATCTGATTTTTAACGTAAACGGCTTTCGCAAATGGGCAAAGATTCAGCCCAATCACAGCTTTTTCTAGCCAATGGCGTGTTTGCTGGAGGACGATCTCTTCGTTGATTGCGGAACTTTTTGGTGTGAGGGATTTCATGGGTGTTCTGAAGTATGTCCCGACTACTTGCATAGGTTCAGAGGTGTAGGAAACGGTAAGCCTAAAGCCCAGGTCGCTGAAGGTATCCGCAGGTACTCTGGGCTGTTGCTGTGCTTCTTAAGTGTCCAGTTCCGTGCGATCAAATACCCCGTCGAAGCTGGCCTCTGTTTCACGGCTTTGAGCTGGAGGGCCTTGCCTCGGATCACGCCCGACTTGTTGCGCTTGATGGTGCGCGTGCTCAAGCCGTGGTCTTGGTCGAACGGGCTGGTCATGAGCACGCGGGTGCTGCCGGCGGTGTTGCCGATAGTGTTGCAGTTTGGGCGCACAAAGTGGCCGAGTGCGGATGCTCCGGCAGGCGCTGGCGCATGACGGGCGTGCGGTAGCGTCGCTGTGGCCAGTGTCGCCGCCTCCAAACGCTCAGAGGGCCAATTCTTGAAGAAATTGGCCCTCTGTCCATGTTTTTACATCATTTTATGCTACACACATCATAGCACGCAGGTGATCAAAGCTTGAAGCCTGCCGCTGTGGCGTCAGCCACAAACATCTTCACGGTGTCGAGTGAGTACTCGTCCAGATCTTTGCCTACCAAAGAGAGCTTTTTGATGATGTCGTTGGTGGCTGTGATCACTTGGCAGCCGATTTGATCGGCTTGGAAGATGTTGATGAGCTCGCGGGGGCTGGCCCAGATGAGTTCGGAGGCGGGCTTGAGCTTGAGCATTTCCACGCTGGCCGACATGATGGGCAGCGGGTCAACGCCTGTGTCGGCAATTCGGCCTGCAAACACGCTCACATAGCTGGGCACATCGGGCTGAAGCACGGCCACCGTGTCGCGCACCTGCGCAAGTGTCATCAGCGCCGTCACATTCACTTTCACGCCACGCTTGGCAAGCCGCTCCACCATCGGGTAGCACATCTCGCGCTTGGTGTTCATGATGGGGATCTTGGCGTAGACGTTGCTGGCCCAGCTGGCGATTTCCATCGCTTGGCGCTCCATCTCTGGGAATTCGTCGCTGAAGACTTCGAAGCTGATCGGCTTGTCTTTGATGTGGGACAAGATATCGAGCGAAAACGCTTTGTAGTCGCTCACGCCTGCTTTGCGCATGAGCGTGGGGTTGGTGGTAAGGCCGCTCACTCGGGGGTTGGCTGCCATTTCCAGCATGCCAGCGCGGTCTGCTCCATCGGCAAACACCTTGACTTTCAATCGATCTGCTGCGCTCATGGTTGTCTTTCTAAGGCTTAGTTTTGGGATAAGGAAAGGATGATGTCAGCGGCTTCGGCCAGCGAGTTCACTCGCCAATCGTAGCCGACGGGTTGTTTTTCGTCGTAGCCGTAGTCCACGAACAAGGTACGAACTCCTGCGCGCTGGCCAGCCTCGATGTCGCGCCAACGGTCGCCGACCATGAAGCTGGTATGCAAGTCGATTTGGTGGGCTTTGGCGGCGTCAAGCAGCATGCCGGGCTCGGGCTTTCGGCAGTGGCAGCCCTCGCTGCCGCCATGGGGGCACATGTAGAAGGCATCCATCGGCGCTCGGCTTTGGATGGCGTCGTGGATGGTTTGCACGGTGGCGAGCGGGGTGGTGCCGCGGCCAATGTCGGGTTGGTTGGTGGCCACGATGCACAAGTAGCCCGCCGCGCGCAGTTTGGCAACGGCTTCCACCACGCCGGGGAGCAAAACCATTTCTTCGGCATTCGCTGGCGGATAGGGCTTACCTGCGCGCACCACGCTGGCATTCACCACGCCGTCTCGGTCTAGGAAGACGGCTTTGTTCATTCCAGGGGCTGAGATTCGGGGGATGGGGGCTTGCGAGCAATCAGGGCTTGACCGTGGATTCCCATTTGGTCTGTTTGGCTTTGAGTGCAGGATGCGACACGAGCAAATGCCACACCACGGCTTGGAAAGCCTCGCTGTGCGGGGTGATGGTGTCGGGGTTCACGGTGGGCACGATCACGCAGGCATCGGCCACCTGCCCCGTGTAGCCACCATCGCGGCCCACAACGCCCACCACTTTGCAGCCGACCTGTTTGCCGTATTTCAGCGCTTCTACCAGGTTGGGGCTGATGTTTTTTTCCAAATTGCCGCCGCCCACGCTGAAGATGAAGAGCGCATCTTTGGCGCGCAGGTGGCTGATCTTGAGCCACTCCACAAAAATGGTGGGCCAGCCTTCGTCGTTAGTGCGGGCTGTGAGCTCGCTCACGTTGTCGGTGGGCGCATAGCTCTCAATGCCGAC
>JAAFHN010000287.1 GCA_013298415.1 Comamonadaceae bacterium | reverse complement strand
GCCATGGCTCAGCGGCCTCTGTGGACCAAACGGCCCTCGATGCTGGCGATGGCGCTTGCCCAAACTGCGCCGCCTGCGCGGCCTGCCACACCACAGCGCTTGCGCCGCAGCTGGTGAGCGGCAACCTCGGTGCGAACGTGCAGCCAGCTCCCGAAGCTCTGAGCTTGCAGGCCTACGCCGTGGCCCTGCCCACACCAGCCAAACCACCCAAAACGCAGATCTGACAGGATCAGTGTGCCCAAAATTGGGCCGCTGAGTGCCGATGCCGTTCAGATTCTGGCCATGCACAAGAGTGCAGCCGCGTTTTGGAGATTGATTTTTGAATTACCCCACCCCCTTAAAACCGTGGCGAGCGGCGTGCGCTGCAATGGCGCTCAGCCTGCCCTTCTCGTTCGCGTGGGCCGCGCCCATGGCCTACAAAGAAGGCGTCATGTTTATGAGCGAGTTTGGCGCAACAGACCGCGAGTTCGGCGCGAACTACGCCTTTACCGGCCGCGATGCGTTCGGTGTGATGCTGGCCGAGCAAACCTCGAGCACCGGGATCCGCCGCCAAACCACGCACGCCACCTACACGAGGCGCGCTGCGCGCTGGAATTTGCCCGACGCGCAAGCCAATTTTTGGCTGTTTGCCAATGTGGAACAAGTGCGTGGGGATGGTCTGAACGGCACAGTGACGGCCTGGGAGCCCGGTTTTCAGATCGACTATGAAACCACCCGCGTTTACTTTGCGGCCAACTGGCACAGCCAAAGGGCAAAGGGTGCAAACGACGCGAAAGTTCGCCACAATGCCAGCGCGTTGCGGGCCGGATTTTCGTTTTACAACGCCGAATACGATGAAGTGCAGCCCTGGCTGATCGTGCAAGCCAAGCGCGAAACCGGCTGGTTGCGCGAGCGCAGCCTCACGCCGATGCTGCGCCTCATCCACAAGGCTTATTTCTTAGAGCTGGGCGTGAAGCGCGATCTGGACGATCGCCGAAACACAGGCCAGATCAACCTCATGTACACGTATTGAAATTTTCTTGGAGCCAATCATGAACAAATTTTTCGCAGCCATCGCCGCCGTCACCATCGCGTTCGTCGCCCTCGTCGCCACCGCAGCCCATGCCGCCAACGACGCAGGCAACAACATCGTGCTCAAAGTCAACGGCATGGTGTGCAGCTATTGCGCGCAAGGCATTGAAAAGCGGCTTTCTAAGCTGCCGCAAACCGACAAGGTGTATGTAAATTTGGGCCAAAAAACAGTCGCTGTGCAAGCCAAGGCCGGGCAGAAGTTCGATTTGGCCAAGGTGAAGGCAGAGGTGGTGGATGCGGGCTATGACGTCACCAGCATTGACTTGACCGCCAAAACCACGGCACAAATCAAGTCAGAGATGACGGCAAAGTGATGGCGGCCCCTTCTACTCATCAGGCTGAGCCGCCCAGCCAGGCGGGACCATCTTGGTCAAGCCTGGTGAGCCTTTTTGCCAGCTCCGGCACCCTGATTTGCTGCGCGCTGCCCGCATTGCTTGTGAGCATCGGCGCGGGTGCCGCCCTCTCAGGCTTGGTGAGCGCCTTTCCGCAGATCGTGTGGCTCTCAGAGCACAAGGTCGCGGTGTTTGGCTTTGCCAGCGCGATGATGGCGCTCGGCGGCTGGCTGCAATGGCGCAACCGCACGGCACCCTGCCCCATTGACCCAGCGCTGCGCGATGCTTGTCTGCGCACTCGCAAGGTCTCGCTGCGGGTCTACCTCGCATCGCTGGCCCTGCTGGTGATTGGGGCGTGGTTTGCGTTTGTGATGCCGCTTTTGAGCTGAAACTGTCACCCATGACTCAAACTGAACTGGCACTCACGGGATTGCATTGCGGCGCGTGTGTCAAGCGTGTGAGCAATGCACTCCTGCCCTTGGCCGAATCGGTGGAAGTGACGCTGAATCCGCCTCGCGCCCTGCTGCAAGGCCCGCGCGTTGGCGTGCATGTGCTCGCGCAGGCCGTGGCGAGCGCGGGTGCGTACACAGCCGTGCTCACTGCAGCCACTGTTGCGGCCCCCGTCGCAGCCCCTGTTGCAGCCCCGGTATCCGCCCCTATCGCCGCACCCGCATCTGCAAGCGCTACCGAGCAGTCGGCCACGCCAACTTGGTTCGCCACCTACCGCCCCTTGCTGCTCATCGTCGGCTTGGTCGGGCTCGCCGCGCTCATCCCGCAACTTCGCGACCCGCTGCGCGGCGCAGCATTTGGGTTCAACAGCCACGCGTGGATGATGGATTTCATGGGCGGATTTTTCGTCGTTTTCGCCGCCTTCAAGCTGCTCGATGTGCGTGCGTTCGCCAGTGCCTACGCTGGCTACGATTTACTCGCCGCACGCTGGCCTGCTTGGGGCCTGATTTACCCCTTCGTCGAACTCGCGCTCGGCCTCGCCTACCTGCTGCGCCTATGGCCCCAAGCCACGCTTTGGGCAACGGTCATCGTGATGGGCTTTTCAGCCATCGGCGTGATCCGAGCTGTGCTCAGCAAACAGCAAATCCGCTGCGCCTGCCTGGGCACCGTGTTCCAACTCCCGATGAGCACCGTGACGATCGTGGAAGACGTGGGAATGGTGTTGATGGCCGCGTGGATGCTCGTTGGCTGACCGTGTGAGTCTGTTTGCCTCAGTTGCTCCCCGAAGGCATCAGCGTCTTTGGGGCAGCTCGATGCCGGGGAAAATTTTGATCACTGCGCTGTCGTCTTCCTTGGCAAAACCAGCGGTAGAAGCCTGCATGAACATTTGATGCGCGGTGGAAGAAAGCGGCAGGGGAAACTTACTGGCGCGCGCCATGTCGAGCACCAGACCAAGGTCTTTCACGAAAATATCGACCGCAGACAGGGGCGTGTAATCTGCCGCAAGCACGTGCGCCATGCGGTTCTCGAACATCCAGCTGTTGCCAGCGCTATGCGTGATCACCTCGTACAAGGCCGCTGGATCGACGCCTTCGCGCAAGCCGAGCGCCATGGCCTCAGCGGCTGCGGCGATGTGCACACCCGCGAGCAATTGGTTGATCACTTTGACTTTGCTGCCTGCACCCGCTTTGTCGCCCAGCTTGTAGAACGTGCCTGCCATGGCGCGAAGAAGGGGCTCAGCGATGGCGTAAGCCTCAGGTTTGCCTGCGCTCATCATCGTCATTTCGCCGCTGGCCGCACGCGCGGCACCACCGGAAATCGGTGCATCGATGTACAAAATGCCGAGCTTTTCCAGGCGCGCTTCGAGCGCGATGGACCAATTGGGGTCGACTGTGGAGCACATCACAAACACGCTGCCGGGCCGCATGGCGCTGGCGCAGCCCAGATCGCCAAACAACACGCTTTCGGTTTGTGATGCGTTCACCACCACGGATACCACCACATCGGCCTTTTCAGCCAACGCGGCAGGGGATGCGCAGGCCGTGCCGCCTTCGGCCGCAAACGCCTCAGCTACTTCGCTGCGAACATCGAAAACATAAGGTGCATGTCCAGCGCGGCGCAAAGTTTTCGCCATGCCGCCGCCCATCGCGCCCAAGCCAATCAAGCCAACTGCAGTGGTCATGGTGAAACGTCAGCCCAATGTGATTTTCGCGAACGCCGCAACTCGCTTCCACTTGGCGGCGTCAGCTGCCATGAATGCGCTCATGGTGCTTGCGTTCAGGTAGGCGACATCCGCGCCACGCGATGCCATGGTGCTCGAAATTGCGGGATCCCGGGTGATGGCCTCTAAAGCGGCACCAACACGCTGCACCACAGGCGCGGGCGTGCCTGTGGGTGCCGCCAAGCCATACCAAGCACTCACATCAAAATCCTTCAAGCCCGCTTCGTTCAATGTGGGAACGTTGGGCAGGGCCTTGGCGCGCCTGCCTGTGGTGACAGCCAGCGCATTGACAGCGCCGCTTTGAATTTGACCCATCACCGACGGCAGATTTTCAAACATCATGTCGATCTCACCTGCGAGTAAACCTGTCACCGCTTGTGCCGCTCCTCTGTAGGGAATATGGGTGATGAAGGTGCTGGTTGAGCTTTTGAGCAGCTCAGCGCTCAAGTGCAGCGATGTGCCATTACCGTTGGATCCGTAATTGAGTGTGCCCGGCGCCTTTTTGGCTCGCGCAAGCAGCTCGACGACGGATTTCATGCCGCTCTTCGGGTTAACGATCAACACGTTGGGAACCCGACCAATCAAACCGATGGGGGTGATTTGCTCAGGTTTGTACGGCAAGCTTGAATAGAGCGCAGGGCTGATCGTGAGCGGGGGAGAGGCCATCAGCAGGGTGTAGCCATCAGCCGGGCTTCGTGCAACTTCTGCCGCACCCAAGTTGCCACCAGCACCTGGTTTGTTGTCGATGACCACGGGCTGCCCAAGCTCC
>JAAFHN010000369.1 GCA_013298415.1 Comamonadaceae bacterium | reverse complement strand
GCAACACGCCCGAGCGCGTGTTGCCATTTTTGCGAGCCATGGGCTGGCCTGGCTGCCTAGAAAACGTTCAACGCAGCTTGGACGCTCTCGACTGCGATCCCAGCGAGCCGAGCGCCATGCTCTACGTGGACGCGCGCGCCCGCATCGGCCCAAAAATCGGTATCGGGCGCTGCGTGTTGCAGCCCATCCATCCGCAGCTGCCGCCCCCGGCCGGCCAAGGCTCGCCAACCCAGCGGCGTGACGAGGCGGTGCGGGCCTTGCTCGGCCGATTGGAGGTCAGAGGCCTGTGCTCGCCGCAGAAGGCCAGTGCGTTGGCCGGCATGACTCGGCGCGTCTATCACCCCCACAACGCGCTGGAGCCCTGGCCCGAAGCCCTGGCCCGCCCAAGGCCTCAAAGCGAAGGCTCTGCGCAGCGAACCTTCATGCAAAGCTTGGTGTCGATCAAAATTGTGCACGACGCCGCAAACAATCAAATCTCGGCCAAGGCCTATACAGTTTTATCCCATCATTGGCGGGACTATTTCAATTCTTCGACGCATTTGCCGATCACGCGTGAAAGCAGTGCTGTTTTTGAGACTTCATCGAATTGAGCAGTCTGTTACTGAGACCTTCTAGTTTGTAAAACTTCAGTTCGTGTTGCAAGTATGTTGGTGCCTGTGCTTGCGATTTTTCTTCATGGCCCTGTAGGAAAAAATCATGCAAGTGACCCAATTATCAAATTCTGATGTACAGCAAGAAATGCAAAAAATCATTGCACGTTGCTGGGCTGATCCTGAATTCAAGGCTAGCCTTTTGTCGAAACCCAAAGATACGCTGAAATCCATGGGCTATCAGCTGACCGATGGCGTGGAGATTCGCGTGTTTGAAAACACCCCGTCGATCGTGAATTTCGTGTTGCCTCAATTACCAAAAGGTGAAATATCTGATGAAGCGTTGGATGCGGTCAACGGTGGCCTCAATTGCATTGCCACCCGTTGCTATAACCCGGGTTGCGGCGCCAGTGTTTGAACCCCTCAATTTTTGAATTTGAAAGACTCAGGAAACGTCTGAAGATGCGTCCAAGCAGTGGCGTGTGGTAGCCAATCAGCTCAGAGCGCAGTTGCCTAAGCTGAGCGCGCTCATGGACTCGGCTGAGCCCAATCGATCGCTGAGCGCCCGCAGTTCTGCCGTATCCGGCTCAGAACTGACACCACGGGTTGGGACACAACCTGCCTGATGTCGAAACGCAGACGAAAAATGTCGAAGCTGCGGGCTTCTAAGTACGAATGCTCGGCCTGGCCAGCGAAGCGGGCCAAACTGCATCCATCAACCCCACCCGTCGTGAAGACCCAGCATGAATCCGATTTCCGTACCGCTTGAGACCGAAAGCATCGTGTTGCCAAATGGCACTTTAGTAGTAGCCACAGCCAAAAACTGCTGGCTATCGAGCGGCCAGACGTTCTCTACCGAAAAGACGGCTTCAGGCCTCTTGCCCGCTACCTCCCAGGATAGCCTTCGGCAGCTGCTCGCGGGTTGCATTCTGGCTGGACTGGGCAGCTCAAAGCGGGCGCAGCCAAAGCCGCGCAGGCCCAAGACGCTACCCAGCTATTTGTATGCCCTGTGCTCCGGCTACCGCACCGCTGCGGCTACGCCACCCGCAATGCGTTTGGCTGCAGCCACGTTCCGCGAGCAGGGGCTGCTTGCCCTGGCAGCGCATGCGGCGGAGGTGGCGCGCGAAGAAACCGGTCATGACTTGATGGTGCTTCGGGATATGAATGCCCTGGGCATTGACGGAAAGCGCTTCGTTGAGCGCGTTCAACCTGCGTTCTCCCTAGCCGTGGTGGATCACCTTCAAGCTTTAGCCTCCAGCCCACACCCCGTGGGCGTGTTCGGCTACGCCTACACCCTTGAGCGGCTCTGCGCGCTGATTGGCCAGCGTGACATTGACCAGATCGAGGCGCTAATCCCGCCGGGGTTGAACGCCATGCGCTTCGTGCGACTGCACAGTGGCATCGGTGCAGAGGCTCACCATGTGGAGGAGGGGCTTGGTCTGATGGTGACGCTAGGCGCTGCTGATCGCGCCACTGCCGCGCTCGCGGCGTACAGCACCGCTTGTATGTTTGGTGCTGCGCAAGAGCCGCCCAGTGATCGAGAGGTTCTGGCCATCGCGCGCGACTGCGCCACTGAGCCTGACCTGATTTCGCCTTGGCTCTGCTCGGTTTCGGCCGATCTGGCCGAGGTTTGAGATGAAGAGATGTTCGCCCGGGTGCGCTTCGCGCACTCGATTTCTCGCGTCTTAGACGCATTCCTTTGTTGTTTGAAAGATTGATCATGAGTAATACCCCAGAAGAGCTTCAGGCCATGTCGCGGCAAATCATTGCGCGCTGCTGGGCCGACGCGGACTTCAAAGCCCGATTGCTGAAAGACCCAAGCGGAACCCTGATTGCTGAGGGCTACCCTCTACCCGCGGGCGTGAACCTGAAAGTGGTCGAAAACACCGCCGAAGCGCCTTATCTCGTGATCCCGCCGCGACCGACAGATTTGAGCGATGACGCCCTGGATCAAGTCTCCGGCGGTTGGTGGGGCCTGTGCATCCCCTGCCTGTAGAGCGCATTCGGCGTATGCGAACTCGGCCAGGCGTCTGGCCGAGTGTCTTCGATGAGTCGATTCCTGAGCAGCAATATTGAGAATTTGCCGCAGGTATGCGTTGAACAGCTCAAATCTATAGATGGATTGAGTTCCAGTGCGTGGTGTCAGGCTGCACGGTCTTGGGTTTGAGTTGCGCAGGAATCAGCAGACCAAGCTCTCGATCGCGGTTGCCTCGGGAAACTGAATCGCAGCCCAGGGCATTCAGCGCGCGTTGTTGGCGCTGATTTGCTGGGACGATCTCAATGTCGGGCCAGCTCACCGTTCAGCGGAATAGCGCTGCCGAACCCGTGGCCAATGTCCTAAACGTGCATGTCGATTTCTAAATCAGGCCTGTCGTTGTACCTTCGCTTTGCCGTGCTCAAGCCGTTTGTGCGGTTTCACGGCTAGAGAGGATCGATTTAGAAATGGCAGCAAACCATACCAAAGCTATTGAAAAATCTTGGTCAGAAATCTTGTCTATGGCGAGGCGAGACTTAACAGGCAGAGTTTTTTAACGTTGGTTGTTGTGACTTTACTTTCTTTACATCATACATGTCACATGCAACTATGCCTGTGACCCAGACCTTAAAGCTGGTGGCGATCCTTCCTTTGATCGTCCAAATTTTGATCGTTTCATTCAGTCAATTATTTTTTTGATGTCATGAATCAACCCTCTTTTCCCACGAAAATCCCTGGCGCAAATTTAAAGGCTACTGACCTGACGATGGATGTTGGTGATCGCCGAGTTGCCATACGTTGTTGGGTCAACTTTCCCAGAATCATTGTCTTTGGAAACTTGTTATCGATGGATGAATGTGAACACCTCATCCATTGTTCCAGTACTCGCCTTTCTAGCTCAGTGATGCATGATAGCCTTACCGGAAATCCCAGCAAAAATGCATACAGAAAAAGCGCAAGCACGGGTTTAAATATTGGAGAAGATTCGATTGTTTCTGCGATCGAGCAAAGGCTTGCGAAATTGCTGGACTGGCCTGTGACTTTAGGCGAAGGTATGCATATAACGAAATACATTGAGGGAG
>JAAFHN010000362.1 GCA_013298415.1 Comamonadaceae bacterium | reverse complement strand
GCCAAGTTGGCGATTTGATCGTGGTACTTGAACACCAGCTCCTTGACAATTTTGCGCACTTCCGCAAAGCGCTGCCGCTCGGCTTGGCGGGCCTGGTTGGTCAGGTGCACTTGCCAGGCCACCACCCCCGTGCCGATCAAAAGACTTGCCAGCGCCGCGCTTGCCAAGGCCACCGCAAGCTTGTTGCGCCGCACGAACTTGGACGCGGTGTAGCCAAAGGTTTGTGGCCTGGCGCTGACAGGACGGTTGCTCAGGTGCGCGCGAACGTCACTTGCGAACGCTTCTACGCTGGCGTAGCGTTCGGTGCTTTCTTTGGCGAGAGCTTTGAGCAGGATGTTGTCCAAATCGCCTTGGAGCTTTTTGCGGGTGTGCTCCCAATTCGGTGCCAGCTCGGATGCGGCGCTCAGCGCACTCAGCGCACTCGGCCGCGTGGGCAGCTGATGCAGCACGGCCTGCTCAACCGCCCGCATGTCGCTGGCTTCGCGGGCATAAGGGCGCAGACCCGTGAGCATCACGTAGAGCAACACGCCGAGCGAGTAAATGTCGGTGGCGGTCGTTACCGGCTCGCCGCGCACTTGCTCGGGGCTGGCGAAGCTCGGGGTGTAGGGCCGCTCGCCTTGGGCGGTTTGCTCGGCATCGCTCGCATCGAGCGCCTTGGCAATGCCGAAATCCAAGAGCTTGACTTGAGCCGCCGTGTTCAGCAGCACATTGCTTGGCTTCAAATCGCGGTGAACCAGCAAATTGCGGTGGGCGTAAGCCACGGCATCGGCCAACTGCAAAAACACCTCCAGCTTGGCGGTGATGTCGAGCCCCGCCGCTGCACGGTCAATGGGCTGGCCCTGCACATGCTCCATCACAAAGTAGGGCAGGCCATCGGGGCTTAAGCCGGCATCCAGCAAGCGGGCGATGTGCGGGTGGTCAAGCCGGGCGAGGGCTTGGCGCTCTTGGTCAAACCGCGCCAGCACGGATGCCGAATCCATGCCGCGCTTCAGAATCTTCACGGCCGCTTGGCCGCTGTAGCTGCCATCGGCCCGCTCGGCCAGCCACACCTCGCCCATGCCGCCCGAGCCGATGTTGCCAATCAGCTGCCAGGCTCCTAAGCGTTGGCCCTCGCGGTTTGCTTGCGCGCCGAGCGCTGCCACAGGGCCTGCGCCTTGCTCCAGCAAATTCTGCTGGCCCAGGGCATCGGTGGTGTGAGAGAGCAAATGCAGCACTTCTTGGGCCGCCGACTGGCTCTTCGCCAGCGCCTGCACATGGGCGGCCCGCAGTGCGGGCGCGAGCAACATGGCTGAATCAAACAATGCCTTGATCTCTTGCCAGTCGGCTTGCGTGTTGTTGTCTTTTGTATGCATCGTCCACAATCGTACCCATGTCTGAAGCCCCCGCCGACATCACCCGCTGGCTCAACAGCCTGCCGCTCTCGCAAGCTGCTGGCGCGAGCCTGTTTGAACACCTCTACGCCGAGATCAAACGCGCCGCGCGCAACGCCATGCGCAAGGAGCGCGCCGAGCACACGCTTTCTGCCACTGCATTGGTCAACGAAGCCTGGCTGCGGATGGCGGAGCAAACCCGCACCGAATGGCAAAGCCGCCAGCATTTTTTGGCGATGGCCGCCACGATGATGCGGCGCATCTTGGTGAACCACGAGCTGGCCCGCAGGGCTGAAAAGCGCGAAGCCGAGCTTGTGCCGCTCACGCTCTCTGGCCTTGGCGCGGCTGAGCCTGGCAGCAATGAGCCCGATGTGGTGGCAGTACACGAGGCGCTCTTGGCCTTTGAGGCGGTGGATGCGCGCGCGGCAAAAATTGTGGAGCTGAAGTTCTTTGGCGGCTTGGATCAAGACGAGATTGCCGATGCACTCGGCATCTCGGCTGCCACCGTGAAACGCGATTGGACGATTGCCAAGGCTTGGTTGCACCGAGAATTGCAGGCTCGCTGATTCGCAGTCCATGATCCTCAAACACAGCTTCACTCCCGTCAACAACACCCGGCTTTCGCATTTGTGCGGCCCCATGGACGCGCATTTGCAGCGCATCCAAGCCGAGCTTTCGGTGCGCATATCGCGGCGCGGCGGCGAATTCAAGGTGGAAGGTCACAAGGCGAATGCGCAGCGCGCTTTGGATGTGCTGCAAGCGCTGTACGAAGTGGCTGGCCGCTCGATTGGCGCAGACCGCGTGCAACTCATGCTGAGCGGGGGTCTCAGCGGCAATGCGGTGGAAGACGACCCCGATGCGATCAGCTTGCCCACTGCACGTGGCGGCGAGGTGAAAGCCCGGTCTGACAACCAAGCCCACTACTTGAAAGCCATCACCGAGCACGACATCTGCTTTGGCATCGGCCCAGCAGGCAGTGGCAAAACCTACCTTGCTGTGGCTTGCGCGGTGGACGCTTTGACGCGCAGCAGCGTGCAGCGCATCGTGCTCACGCGCCCAGCGGTGGAAGCAGGCGAGCGCTTGGGCTTTTTGCCTGGCGATTTGTCGCAAAAGGTCGATCCCTACTTGCGACCTTTGTACGACGCGCTCAACGACTTGATGGGCTTTGAGCGGGTGCAAAAGGCCATCGAACGCGGCCAAATTGAAATTGCGCCGCTGGCTTTCATGCGCGGGCGCACGCTGAACCACGCCTTCGTGATCTTGGACGAAGCGCAAAACACCACGCCCGAGCAAATGAAGATGTTTTTGACCCGCCTGGGTTTCGGCAGTAAAGCCGTGATCACAGGCGACGTGAGCCAGGTGGATTTGCCGCGCGGGCAATTGAGCGGGCTCATCGACGCAGAGCATGTGCTCAAACGCACGCAGGGCCTGGCCTTTTGCCGCCTAACGAGCGCCGATATCGTGCGTCACCCGCTTGTTGCCCGCATCGTGGACGCTTATGACGGCAGTGGGCGCAGAAGTTGATTGCTACTATTTGTGTAGCGATAGATGTAATAAATACTAGGACAGAGGGCTGATATGAATCAAAAAATCAACATTCAGGCCGCTGTGAAGCGTAAAAACACCCCAAAAGCTGCCGAGCTGCGCGCCTGGGCGCTCGCTGCCTGCCAAGGGCCATGCGACATCACGCTGCGCATCGTGGGCGAGGCGGAAGCCCGCGCCATGAACCAGCAGTTTCGCGGCAAAGACTACGCGACCAACGTGCTCACATTCGACTACATGCAAGCGCCGGTGGTGATGGCTGATGTGGTGATTTGCGCAGAAGTGGTGGCCCGCGAAGCAGTAGCGCTCAACAAACCCGAAGCCGAACACTGGGCCCACCTCGTCGTGCACGGCTGCCTGCACGCCCAAGGCTACGACCACGAAACCAACGCCCGCGATGCGTTCAAGATGGAGGCGCTTGAGAGCTGGCTGATGGTGGGTGTGCTTGGTTTGCAGGATCCGTATGCCGCCTAGGCGACCACAAGCTTGACCGCGACGCCCACCAAGCCCGCCGCCGCCAACACCTTCACCACACCTACCTGATAGCGGATCAAGGCCACGCTGCAGGCTACGCAGAGCAGGGCGGCTGGCCAGTCGAAGTGGCCTGCGGGCCACACGGCGTGTTTGATGAAGAGCATGGCCAGGGTGCCGATCACGCCCACCACGCAGGCGGTGATGCCTGCGAGTGGCGCGGTGAAGCCGAGCTTTTGCCGGGTGCTTTCTACGAACGGGCCGCCTGCCAAAATGAACACGAAGCTCGGCAGGAATGTGAACCAGGTGACGACGAGCGCGCCAAGCGCGCCCGCTGAGACAGTCAGCA
>JAAFHN010000430.1 GCA_013298415.1 Comamonadaceae bacterium | reverse complement strand
CAGACCAGTGCGCTCATGATCCGCAGCGCGCGCAGCGCCGGTGCTTCTCGCTGGTACCTCAGCGTGGGCTCGCCATCGGTCGATCTCGTGAGTGTGCATTGGGAAGATGGGGCTGGCCTGTGGCGGGCCATGCACGCTGGCGACAAAAACCCAGTGGCGAATTGGCCGATCTCAGACCACTTGCCTGTGTTTCCTGTGCCGACCGATTTGGCACGCGACGCTGACGAGGTGTCAGAGCTTTGGGTGCGCGTGGCGCATGCCCGCGTGCCAATTGCGTTCGCGATGGATTTCATGAGCGAAACGGCCCTGCGAGAACGCCGCGAGTTCAGCATGTTTTGTTTTGGCGCATTCTTTGCCGGCGCGTTGCTGGCTTTTGGCTTGGCCGTTTTCCACGCAGTGCGCCAGCGCGATCGCGTCTTCGGGGCCTATGGCGCGATGCTGGTTGCGATGGTGGGCATGCAACTGGAGCTCTCAGGCGTTGCAGGCTGGGCGATCTTGGACGACTTTCCCGTGCTCAACGATCGCCTGTCGTTCATGTTTGCTGACCTCTACGCGATCATGGGCCTGGTGTTTGTGGCCACCGCCTGCCGCGTGTCGTGGGGCAAAGGGCCGTTGGCAAGGTCAGTCCAGCTCTGGCTCGTGTTGGCAATCGGCGTGTTGGTGATGCACCAAGTGCTGTTTGACCGCACCATGTTTGTGGTGGCCAATGTGATGATGCCCGCCACAATGCTGCTTACCCTCTTGGTATGCGTGCTGGCGCATCGTCGGGGCGAGCGCTACGCCGCTCGGATTGGTTTGGGCCTGTTGCCGGTGGTGATTGCGGGCGCTCTCCCGCTTGCACGCAATCAGGGCTGGATTGCAACGGGTGTGCTCACTCAGTACGGCTTGATGATCGGCGCTGCCATCGAAATCGTGGTGCTCACTTGGCTGCTCACCGAGCGCAACCGAGAACTCCACGAAACCGAGCTGCGAGAACGCGCGCTGTCGAGTACCGACGCCCTCACGGGCCTCACCCACGAATCGCTCTTCATGCAGCGCATGCATCGAGCTGCGGTGCGCGCCAGGCGCGGGCAAAAGCAGTTTGCCTTGCTGCTCTTGAGTTTGGACAACACCCAGGCGCTGGAAGATGCAGGCGGCTACACGGCGGTGGAAAAAGCCGTGGTGTTGGCCGCGTCACACGTGCAATCTGTGGCCCGCGACATCGATGTCGCAGCGCGCGTGCAAGCCAACGACATCGCACTCTTGATCGAAGGCCCGGCTCAGCTCGCCCTGGTGCTGGACACCGCCAGCCGGGTGATGGCACGGATGCTGCGGCCCTCGTCGCAGCTACCCCCTCACGTGGGCTTGCAATGCCACGTGACAGCCATGCTCTTGCCCGCCGCGCCCGATCAATCGATAGACCAAGAAAGTGAGTTTGGCCTGTCGGCCGCGCAATGCTTGCGTTGGTTGCTCGTGCAAAGTGAGCTGTATCGGTCGGGCGTGGACAAGCCGGTGCGCATCGTGGACGCGCCGGAGGCAGCGAGCATCGCATGATGAAGTCTCTGTGCTGGATCCGACTCGTGCTCAGCTTGGGGGTTGTCACGGCTGTTTCACTCATTTCGGTGATCGCATTTGCCCAGCCGCAGCCTGACCAGGCTCAGTCTGCCGCCTCGCGGCCGCAGGAATCCGCGGAGCCTGCGACAACAAGCACGCCGAGAGCGCCAGATGCATCGCGCGTGATCGTGTTCAAGCCGAGCGAGCAACCGATGTCGGTAGACGCGGACGTGTCGCATTGGCTCGATGCGAGCGGCAAACGCAGCGTGGCAGAAGTGGCCAAGATGGATTTCGGTGCAGAGTTTGTCCAGGGCAATGGCCACTCACCGCGCAAGCTCAATGGTGACGCGGCTCTGTGGCTGAGGCTGCGCCTGCAGCGTGATGGCAATAGCGAAAGGCTCTACCTCGAAACGCAAAACCCAGGCCTGGATCGGGTGGATCTGTTTTGGCAAGACCGCAATCGGGTTTGGCGCCAATTGAATTCGGGCGACTCCATCGCGGTGAGTGCCTGGCCGGAGCCCGCAAGCAAACCGATGTTTGCGGTGCCCGCTCATGACGCCAATGTGCAGGGGCCTGTGCAAACCTTGTACCTGCGGATTGCGCATCGGCATGTGCCCGTGTCTGTGCCTTTGAAGTTGGTCGATCACGTGGAAATGCTGCGCATGCACCGCCAGCTTTACTTTTTGCTGGGCGCGTACTTTGGCCTGGCCGTGATCGGGTTGGCGTGGTCGGCAGTGCGAGGCTTTTTGCGCAAAGACCGCGTCTATGTGGCCTATGCGTGGCTAACGCTCACCATGCTGGTGATGCAGTTGTCGCTCACGGGCGTGGGGGCGCATTGGGTTTGGCCGCACTGGCCGCATTGGGCCAATCTGCTGGCCTTCATGGTTGTTCCCGTGTACGCCGCCTTGGGTGTGTGGTTCAGCTGCGTCTTCACACAGATGCACCGAATCGCGCGTCGGCTCTATCGGGCGGCAATGGTCTTGGCGGTACTCGGCGGCGTGTTGGCATTCGTTCACGCGTTTTGGCACGGTCCGCTTGCCTTTGCGCTGAACAACATCTATGTAGTTTTGGCAATGATTGCAACGGGTTGGGTATTTGTGTACGGCCACGGGCGCGGCGTGCGCCATGCGCTCTTGTGCTGGGGCGGATTTTTGCCTGTGGTGCTGACCGCATTTCCGCCGCTTGCGCGCAACATGGGTTGGGTGGGCACCAGCTTTTGGACGCAATACGGCATGGTGATTGGCGCAGCGCTCGAAGCACTCATCGTGTTCGCCGTGCTGCTTCGGCGCGAGCACGAGGTGCGCGATGCCTCGGTGCGCATGGCCGCCATCACCGGGCTGGATGCGCTGACTGGCGCGCAAGACGACAAAGTGTTCTTCTCACGCTTGCACGAAAGCCTTTTGCGCTGCCAGCAATTTGGTCAGCGCTGTGCGCTCGTGCGTGCGGAGCTGCGCAATGTAGACTGGTTCACCAAGGAGCACGGCAGCGAAAGTGCAGAGCGCGCTGTGGTGCTCACTGCGGCTGCCTTGCTGGGGGTGGCGCGCGATGTGGACACGGTGGCCCGGATGGGCAAGGCAGAGTTTGCGCTCTTGATCGACGGGCCTGTTGACGCTGCTTCAGCCATGAAGGCAGCCACCCCCAGCAAGGCAGCC
>JAAFHN010000256.1 GCA_013298415.1 Comamonadaceae bacterium | reverse complement strand
CCGCCTGACGGGTGAAAGCCAGTGGAGGTTTTGACGAAGTGCGCGCCTGCATCTTGCGAGAGGCGGCAGGCCAGGCGCTTTTCTGCATCGGTCAGCGTGGCCGTTTCCAAAATCACTTTCACCACCAAGCCAGGCACAGCCTGCACCACTTGCGCGATGTCTTGCCGCACCACATCGGCCTCACCACTTTTGAGTGCGCCCACAGGCAGCACCATGTCGATTTCCACCGCGCCACAAGCCGCTGCCAGCGCTGCTGCTGCGGCTTTGCTTGCGCTGTGCTCCAAGCCGTGCGGAAAGCCCACCACGGTGACGAGCTGCATGCCTTGGCCCTTGAGCAAGTCGCCAGCGAGCTTGAGCCACCTCGGCTGGATGCAGTAGTAGGTAAGGCCGCAATCGATCATGGCTTTGGCACCGGCTTCGATGTCGGCAGCAGTGGCCTCGGGCTTGAGCACCGAGTGATCGAGCATGGCAGCGAGCTGGGTTTTGGTCAGAGAGGTCATAGGGAGATCAATGAAGCGCAAATATTCAAAATGAGGTCAAACTGTGATTTCCGTTCGGGCTGAGCTTGCCGAAGCCTTGCTGGATGCCCTTCGACCAAGCTCAGGGCGAACGGGGTTTGTGGACGGCGCAAAGCGCTACCGAAGTAAAAGCGTGAGCGGCGCGGCTGGCAAGTGCAGCGATAGCGGCATGCCGAGCTCTAGGCGCAGGCCAGTGGAGCTGGGCAAGGCAACCGAAACTCGGGTGCCTGCGCATTCAACTTCCAGATCGAGCTTTTCGCCGAGGAAAGTGCGAGCGACCAACACAGCAGGTAAGCCTGCTTCGCCGGGCAAAGTGAGACTCAGCGCCTCGGGCCGCAACACGGCTTGCAGCTTGTCGCTCACACCCACACCCGCGCCTACACCCGCAGGCACCACACCCACCTCGCACACGCGGCCAAGTACCCGCGCCGTGGCAGGCGACTCCAACACAGCATCCACCAAATTCACTTTGCCCACAAAGCGCGCCACAAACTCGCTCGCTGGCCGCAGGTACAAATCTTCGGCGCTGCCGAGCTGCACCAAGCCGCCTTTGTTCATCACCGCAATGCGGTCTGACACCGCCATGGCCTCTTCTTGATCGTGCGTCACATACAGCGTGGTGATGCCCAAGCGTTGTTGCAGCTCGCGGATTTCTTGGCGCATTTGCACGCGCAGCCTCGCATCCAAGTTGCTCAGCGGCTCGTCAAAGAGCAGCACCTGCGGCCGAATCACGATGGCGCGGGCAAGCGCCACACGCTGCTGCTCGCCGCCCGAGAGCTGGCTTGAAAACTGCTGTTCGTAGCCCTTCAGGCCCACTTGCTCCAGCACATCAGCAACCGATTGCTGCACTTGAGCCTGGGCGATGCCGCGCACGCGAAGGCCGTAGGCCACATTTTCAAAAATCGTGAGGTGCGGAAAGAGCGCGTAGTTTTGAAACACAAAGCCGATGTTGCGCTGGGCAGGCGGCAAATGCGTCACGTCTTGAGCGCCAAACAAAATGCGGCCGGTATCGGGCACACCAAAGCCAGCCACCATGCGCAAGGTGGTGGTTTTGCCGCAGCCGGAAGGCCCGAGCAGGGTTAAAAATTCGCCGGGCTGCACCTGCAAGCTCACGTCTTTGGCGGCAAACACTTTGCCTTTGACTTGGTGCATGAAAAACTTCGACACCGCGTCGATGTGAATGGCCGTGGATGAATGCGTCATCTGAACTTCAAGCCCCTAACACGTTGGACACACCGCCCGCGCCCGGCGCACGGAACATGCGCAGCGCGCGATTGATCGCGGCCATCACCACAAACACGATCACCACCACCAGCACCGAAAACGCCGCTGCGGGGCCAAGCGCCAGCTCGGTCATGTTTTCCAAAATGCGCACGGTGATCAGCGTCCAGCCGATTGACACGAGAAAGATGGTGGCGCTGATGGCCGTCATCGAGCGGATGAACACCACGCCGAGGCCCGCGAAGAACGCAGGCAAGATCAGCGGCAAAGTCACGCGGCGAAAGGTTTGCACACTGGATGCGCCCAAGCTGCCCGAGGCTTCTTCCAAGCTCGGATCGATTTGCTGGAGCAAAGCAACCGTGGCGCGGATGCCTGTGGGCCCGTAGCGAAACACGTAGCAGGCGATGATGATCGTGGCACCGCCCGCCAGCGCAATGGGCGGCTCGTTGAAGGCGATCAAGTACGCGATGCCCACAATCGTGCCCGGCAGCGCGTAGTTGAACATCGACAAGATTTCCATGGTTTTGCGGCCCGCAAACTGCTTGCGCGCAACCAAGTAGCCGAGCAGCACGCCATACAAACCGCCAAGCGGCGTGGCGATGCCCGCGATGATGAGGGTGTCCACGATCGCTTTGATGCCATCGGTGAAGATGGCTTTGTAGTGCTGCAAGGTGAAGCTGTGGTTTGCGCCGAGCGCCACAACGATGGAGGCATAAAAAAGCAGCGCATACAAGTACACCACCACCACCGCCACGCCGGCGCAAAAGCCCACCATCGCGATTCGCGCGATGGGCGACATGCTGTCAAACGCCACCTGCCCTGCGCCCTTGCCGGTAACGGTGACGTACTGCCGCTTGGCCACCCAATGCCGCTGCACAAAAAACACCGCAATGGCAGGCACCAGCAACACAAGCGAGAGCACCGCGCCGCCGCGCAAATCAAAAAGGCCCGTGATCTGCAAGTACGCCTGCGTGGGCAGCACCGGGAACTGGTTGCCCGCCAAGATGAGCGGCGTGGCGAAATCGGCCAGCGAAGCAGCAAACACCAAGAGGAATGCGTTGGCCAAGCCCGGCGCAGCCAGCGGCAGCGTGACGGTGTGAAACACGCGCCAGCGGCTTGCGCCCAGGCTTGCCGCCATGCTCTCCACATTGGAGTCAATCGCCATCAGCATGGGCTTGAGCGTGAGGTAGGCAATCGGAAAGAAGGTGAGCGTTTCCGAAAAAGCCGTGCTCCACATGCCATAGAGCTGAAAGTTCTTGAAGCCCAGCAACTCGTAGGTGATGAGCCCGCGCGAGCCAAACGAAAAAATCATCGCAATGGCGGTGGTAAACGGCGGCGAAACCAGCGGCAGCAAGAGCGCCGCATCGAGCAGCGCCACCGACCATGCGGGCAGCCGCGCCCGAGACACGGTGAAGGCAAACACAAAGCCCAGCGCGGTGCCTGCGATGCCCACCACAGTGGCCAGCCACATGCTGTTGCCAAACGCTCGGATTTGATGGCGATCGGTGAGCAGCTTGGCAACACCCGGCCAATCAAAACCATCGGTGCCCTGGCCAATGCGCACCAAGAGCATCGCAAACGGAAACACCACAAAGAGCATCAGCAGCAGCCACAGCACGAGCACGGCTGCGCTCAGCGCAGGGTCTTGGCGCAGCCAGCTTTGCCAACTCTGGCGGATGGTGTTCACGATGCGCTTGCAGCGAGGTGGAGGATCAGCTCGCGTTCAGCACTTCAGCCACCCAGCGGTCCACGATGCGTTTGCGGTTGGCGCCTGCAAATTCGGCGTCGATGGGGAAAATCTTTGCGCCTTTCAAGCGCGCAGCCAAGGTGGGCTGCACCGGCACATCTGGGTGCGCGGGCACGAAGTTGATGCTGTACTTGGCAAAGCGCACTTGCATGGAGGCAGAGCTGGCCCAGTCGATGAGCTTCTTCGCCGGGCCAGGGTTTTTGGCTCCTTTGATGAGCGCAATGCCTTCGGCTGCGGTGCCGATACCTTCTTTGGGAAAGCTGATCGACACGTCATAGCCCTTGGCCAGCGTGTCGAGCGAATCCACAATGAAAAAGATGCCTGCACCGGCTTGGCCCAAACCCACGGGCAGCGTGCCGCCACCACCGCTTTTGGTGTAGAGCTGAATGTTGGGGCGCAGCTTTTTCATGTAGGCAAATGCCTTGGCTTCGTCTCGGCCGTTCACTTCCAAAATCGAGAAGATGCGCGTGACTGCCGTGCCTGAAGTGCGGGCATCGGCCATTTGCAGCTGGTTTTTGTAGGCGGGGTTCAGCAAATCTTCCCAGCTGGCAGGCGGCTGAAGCTTTGCGTCTTTCAAAAACTTGTTGCTCGACATGAAGCACAAGGGGTTGTCGGCAATCGCCGTCCAAAACCCGTCTTTGTCTCTGAATCGGGGCGCGAGTTTGGGTGTGGATGGCGGTTTGTAGGCTTCAAACACGCCTTCTTTGGCGCCTGCTGCGTGCGTCTCGACCGGGCCGCCAAAGAGGACATCCACGCGCGGGCTGTTTTTCTCAGCCATCACGCGAGCCAGTGCTTCGCCAGATGAAAAGCGCACAAAGTTCACTTTGATGCGGTTGGCCGCTTCGAATTCCTCAAACATCGGCTTGGCCCAGATTTCCGGCCAGATCGAATAGGCGTTCAGCGTTTCGTTGGCCCAGGCCTTGAAGGGCAAGGCGGCGATGGCTGCGGCGCTTGCGGCACCTGTGGCGGCTTTGAGCGCGCGGCGGCGCGGCGCGCTCTGCGGGCTGGGGGAGGTGGTGTCAGTCATGCGCGTCTCCGGTGTGTTTGCGGCAATATACCCCCTCAAACTCTACGGAAATACCCTGGTGTTTCGGGATCAGCTCACAAACCTAGCTTTTGACCCGCTCCGAGCAGCGTGAGCAGTCCCAAGGCCGCAAAGCTTGCTGCTGCGATGCGGTGAACGAGCTGGATGGGAATTTTGGCGGCGAGCTTTGCGCCCAAAAACACGGCGGGCACGTTGGCCAACATCATGCCGAGGGTGGTGCCGATTACCACGGCGATAGCGCTGCTAGTGGTGGCCGCACTGGCTGCGAGTGCCACCGTGGCGATCTGGGTTTTGTCGCCCATTTCGGCGATGAAGAACGCAATCAGCGTGGCG
>JAAFHN010000494.1 GCA_013298415.1 Comamonadaceae bacterium | reverse complement strand
TGCGCAGGGTCACATGCGCTTGGTGGCGCAAGCAGGCGCCCTGCCCATGCGCCTCAGCGACGACGCGGGCGATGAAGACGTGGACTCGCTTGCCGGTCTGCCCACCGATGAGCTGGCAGATGGCCCCAGTGAAAACGCCGAGCTATTCATCCCCGAGCTGAACAAGTGGCTGGAGGTGCGTTCGCGCTACCTCACCTGGGTGGACGGCCGCTTGGCCCAGATGGTGATTGCCACCGACATCACGCCCCGCCGTTTGGCAGAAGAGCAGGCCGAGGCGCAGGCTGAGCGCGCGCAATCGGCCAGCCGCTTGATCACCATGGGCGAAATGGCGTCTTCCGTGGCCCACGAACTGAATCAGCCGCTGACGGCCATCAACAACTACTGCACCGGCATGGTTTCCCGCATCCACAGCGGCGCAATCGACAACGCTGGCCTCATCCAAGCGCTGGAAAAAACATCCAAGCAGGCCCAGCGCGCCGGGCAAATCATCCAGCGCATCCGCAGCTTCGTGAAGCGCAGCGAGCCCAACCGCGTGCTCAGCGATGTGCCGAGCATGGTGGCAGAGGCGATGGAGCTGGCTGAAATCGAGCTGCGCCGCCGCAGCGTGCGCATCAGCCCCTACCTGGCCGCGCGATTGCCTTCGCTCATGGTGGATCCGATT
Source organism: Comamonadaceae bacterium (assembly GCA_013298415.1). Taxonomy (GTDB): domain Bacteria; phylum Pseudomonadota; class Gammaproteobacteria; order Burkholderiales; family Burkholderiaceae_C; genus JAAFHN01. Next base: position 2,171 of record JAAFHN010000494.1, on the reverse strand, counting down.
TTGATTGAGCAAGTGCTCGTGAATTTGCTCAAAAACGCAGGTGAATCCATCGATGCTGCGAACCGGCCGATTGGCAGACGCAACATCGAGCTGCGCGTGGTGCCCAAACGCCTGGGTGAGCAAGACACGGTGGAGTTTCGTGTGCAAGACACGGGCAAGGGCTTGGCACCCGAAGTGATGGAGCGGCTCTTTGAGGCCTTCTTCTCTACCAAGGCCGAAGGCATGGGCATTGGGCTGAATTTGTGCCGCTCGATTGTGGAGTCGCACCAGGGGCGGATGACCGCGGAGAACCTCTACAATGGCTCGCAGGTTGAGGGCTGCGTGTTTACTTTTTGGCTTCCGGTGAGTGCAGCGCAAAGCGTCGCAAGCACCCCGCCGCCCAGCAGCCCCGGCGTTACAACAATGGATGGAGTCAGTACATGAGTTTGATCCCGAAGCGCGGCACGATTTACGTGGTGGACGATGACGAAGGCGTGCGCGATTCGCTGCAATGGATGCTGGAAGGCAAAGACTTCCGCGTGCGCTGCTTTGATTCCGCCGAAACCTTTTTGAGCCGCTACGACCCGCGCGAGGTGGCTTGCCTGATCGTGGATGTGCGCATGGGCGGCATGAGCGGCATGGAGCTGCAAGACAAATTGATCGAGCGCAAGAGCCCGCTGCCAATCGTGTTCATCACCGGCCACGGCGATGTGCCGATGGCGGTGGACACGATGAAAAAAGGCGCGATGGACTTCATCCAAAAGCCCTTTCAAGAAGAGGCGCTGCTGCCCATCGTGGAGCGCATGCTGGAGGCCGCCAAAGCAAGCTTTGCCGAATACCAGCAATCTGCCAGCCGCGATGCCCTGATGTCCAAACTCACAGGCCGCGAAGCTCAAGTGCTGGAGCGCATCGTGGCAGGCCGCCTGAACAAGCAAATTGCCGACGACTTGGGCATCAGCATCAAAACCGTGGAAGCCCACCGCGCCAACATCATGGAAAAGCTGAACGCCAACACCGTGGCTGACTTGCTCAAAATCGCGCTCGGCAGCACCGCAAAGGCCTGATAGCCGCTATCTTTTGGGTAGCAACAAACATAATAAATGCCCGGACAACCGGGCATTTTTACTTCAAAAACCCGCTTTGAACTCGCCAAAATGACTGCCCAACGCATCGACGGTACCGCAGTTGCCAAATCCATCCGAGCGCAAGTTGCGCAACGCGCCGCTGCGCTCACCGCGAAAGGCAATCAGCCTGGCCTTGCCGTTGTGCTGGTCGGCGATGACTCGGCCAGCGCCGTGTACGTGCGCAACAAAATCAAAGCTTGCGAAGAAGCGGGTGTGTGTTCGGTGCTGGAAAAGTACGAAGCAAGCCTGAGCGAGGCCGATTTGCTCGCTCGCGTGGCCGCGCTGAATGCCGATGCGCGCATCCATGGCATCTTGGTGCAAATGCCTCTGCCCAAGCACATCGACGCGCACAAAGTGATCGAAGCCATTTCGCCAAAGAAGGATGTCGACGGCTTCAGCCTCATGAGCGCGGGCGAGCTGGCAAGTGGGCTGGACGGCTTCAAGGCCTGCACGCCCTGGGGCTGCATGAAGCTGATCGAGAGCACGGGTGTGCCGATCAAGGGCAAACACGCAGTCGTGATCGGCCGCAGCAACACAGTCGGCAAGCCCATGGCACTGATGCTCTTGCAAGCGAACGCCACCGTAACGGTTTGCCACAGCGCGACCACCGATTTGGCCGCGCATGTGAGGCAAGCGGACATCGTGGTCGCCGCAGTGGGCCGCCGCAACACGGTGACTGGCGAAATGCTCAAACCCGGCGCCATCGTGATCGATGTGGGCATGAACCGCCACCCCGAAGGGCATCCGAATGCAGGCAAACTGTGTGGTGACGTGGATTTCGAATCCGCAAACGCTGTTGCAGGCTACATCACCCCCGTGCCCGGCGGCGTGGGGCCGATGACGATTGCGATGCTGCTGTCAAACACCTTGGACAGCGCTGAATGCGGCTGAACTGGATGACGCGCGAACGCGCCATGAGCTGCGGCATTCACCGCAGCATGAAAGACGAAAAATGATGAATCCCCTCCTGAATTTTGACGATTTGCCCGCCTTTGCCGACGTGCGGCCTGAGCATGTGGTGCCTGCCATCGACGAGCTGCTGGCCAAAGCCGAAGCCGCCCGCGAGGC
>JAAFHN010000436.1 GCA_013298415.1 Comamonadaceae bacterium | reverse complement strand
TGCCCTTGCGTTGTACTTCGCTGCGGACAACTTGATCAAGGCCGAGAGCGGCTGCCAGTGCCACCAGGTGAATTCCATAGAACCGCACCACGCCTCCACCGCTTTGCGCGTCCGCCTTCCAGGTGCTGATGCCGTGGCGAAGGTGATGCGCCTCGAACTGCCAATGAACCTTGATTTTCAGTGGCGCAGACGCGAGACCAGCAAGCCTGGCTGCAGCTTCAAGCGCTTCGCGGAGCTCGCCAAACCAGTGCGTGAAGAGAAGGGAGTATCCGACGCGCCAGCCGCAATGAGCTGGCAGCCGCGCGAGCAGGGTGCGCGCCTGTGCAGGGGTGCACGCGATGGGTTTTTCGAGGATGAGCTCTTGCAGGTTGTGGGGCAACTCGATTTCCTGCTGCTGAGCCGGGGGCAAACAAATGACAAGGCGTTCTGCCTCGCAGTGCGTCAACTCCGATGCATCGATCCATGCCACCCGCGATTTGTATGGTGCCAGTTCTGAGCGCGCCGCAAATCGAGCCTGAGCACCCCGCATGAGGAGCACGGATTGCATCGGATCCGATAGCACTGCTGGCAAGTACCCATACAGCCCGAAGCCAGAGCCCAAAATCAGCGTTTGTTTGCGCACGGCGCGCAGTCTTCTGTGCGAACCGCTACAGCAGATCCACCACTCGGCTAGTCAGTCCGCGCTCGGTCAAATATCGCTTAATTTCTGCAGAGATGTGCCAGGCAAAATTCACCATCACAGGCGGCGGAGGCGCGGCAAACAGCTCGGTTTCGTCTCGAATTGGAATGCGCGTACCCGGCACAAAGTGCCCAATCTTCATGGACCCTGGTCGCTCGTAGGTTGCGGAGATGATCTGCTCGTCAAGCCCAAGCAATTTGACCAAGATCGCCGCACGGCCCGGGAAGGCTTTTGCAGGCAAGGGCCCATGCTCAGTTGCCAAGGCAAGGAGCTCAGCGCGTTTTTGAACCTTCCAAGTCTGGATGAAGCTCCGCATCTCAGCGAAGCCCTCCAGGTGAGCTTCAGGAGTCAACGCGCCTTCTGCCTGCGCGCTGGTCGTACCTGTGTCGCTGGAGATGTGGACGCGAATATTGCCACCGTAGCGCTTCGGAAATTCGATCGACTGAACTCTTGCGCCGAGCGCCGTCGCGATCCAAGCAAAAGAGTGAGAGCTGTAGGTACGGGGATGCTCGTGATAGAAAGTATCAAACTGGTTGCCGCGCAGGACTGCATCGAGATTGTGGTTTTCAATGATGAGCTGGGTTTTCGGCGTCCAGAGCAAGCGCAGGGCATCGAGCAGTGCAGGCAGGTCTTCGATGTGGGCGAACACGTTGGTGAAGGTGATCACTTCGGGGGCGCCGTGTTGCGCGAGAACCTGGGCGGCGCTCGTGCTGTCGAAGTAGGCATTGATCACGGTGTGCCCATTGCCGATCGCGTCGGCAGCGGCACCCGTGGGTTCCACGCCGACAGTTTTGCAACCCTGCGCGCGAAACTTCGACAAAAGACTGCCGTCATTGCAGCCAACGTCCAGAACCAATTTGCCAGCCAAACCCGACGTCAGTCGCTCCGCGACACTTTGCACAAGCTCATCCATGCCGTTGAGCACATCTTGCGTGAACCGCGCGCGGTAGTGGTAGCTTTTGGGGAAAAGCAGTTGCTTGGGAACCTGCGCGCGCTGGTGCGCAGTGCCGCAGCTCCCGCAATACACGATCTCGATAGGGTATTCCTCGCATCGTCGAGATTGCGCTGCCTCGACCAAGTCATCGCACAAAGGGTGACAGCCCAGATCCAGAACTTCATGAAGGCTAGAGCTGCCGCAGACTTCGCATGTGTCGATGGTGGTGACGCTGGCTAGAGGTTTCATGGTTTGTTTGCGGATGCGGGTTGAATGTGAGTGATTCGCCGTCAGCGAAGTGGCAAGGTCTTTGGGGGCGCGTCGGAACCGTACTCGCGCGCAAGCGCGGGTACGGCGCAATCCGCATACCGCCCCACAAGCCTTGCGGGCGGCATTGAGCCCGCGAGCAGGGCCACCAGCCCAGTGAACGGCGCAAGTGCAGGGCTTTTGATGCGCATGTAATCGATACAGGGCGCGGGAACATATGCATCCATCAACGCCCATTGCAAAACGGCTTTCTGTTCGCCAAGTGGACGTGCATAGAACGGCGCGGCCTGTCGCGTGCCGTAGTCCACCAGGGTCTCAAAAGATCGGCCGTCCGGTGCGTAAACCGTTGCCGCGCGCCAAGCTGTTTTTCCGTATGCTTGAAACAACAGATACACGGATTCTGAGCTGTCGTACCAATACACAGGGCGTTGATCTCGTTGCATCACGACGAAGGCGCCTTCACGCGGTGCTGGAGCAGCTTGCAATGCCTTGACCACTTCTTGATCGATCGCCCCTTGCCGCAGGCCGTAGTCGTGCGCGTATGCCGAAGTGCCGACCCAAACGACAAACCCGAGGGTGAGCGCGCGATTTTGGCCCGCCTGACTTAGACGAGAGCGCCCAGCGATCCAGAAGATAGCGGCCACGGTCAGCAGGGCTATGAACGGGCCTAGCAGCATGGTGTGGCGAAGATTTTGGGCTCGAAAACCAGTGATCCAGCGGCTCGGCTCAAACTCGTTCAGGAAGCTGGCATAGGCGGAGCCACTACCTGCGAACTGCGGCGCGATCAACACAGTGAATTTGCCTACAGCTGTGTAGGGAAATACGGCCGATGCACACAAAAAGAGGCTTGCAAGCAGCGCGGCCGTCAGCGCGGATCGAGCTGGTTCCTGCGTGGAAGGCCGAGGCCGCGCGAGCAGCCGGATGATCAGTGCGGCAGCGGCCACACTAGCCATAGGCAGTGCGAGCCATGTCAGCCAGCCGGCAATCGACTTCAAGTGCCTTACGAAGCCGTCATGGGTGAAGGGGGAAACAAACTCGTTGTAGCCGCTGGCTGCGTAGTAGCCCACGGGACCAAACCAATGCCTGTAGGCCAGGTACCCGACCACACTGGCCGCGAACAGTGCCGCGCTCTGCGTGTAGCGCCAGTTGCCCCGAGTATCCCGAATCGACCATCGCACAAGCTCCAAGGCCAGCACCATCACCAGATTGGAATTCATCTGAAACGAGACGCAAACCAGCAACCATCCCAGTGCGTAGCGGATCAAGTTACTGGAACGGTCTT
>JAAFHN010000442.1 GCA_013298415.1 Comamonadaceae bacterium | reverse complement strand
CCACACCCAGCTTTCTTTCTCGGCTTTTCCGAGTGCGTCCAGATCCAGCACGGTTTCCCAGGCAGGCGAAGCTTTGCGGTATTCGGCGAGCGTGGTGCGCCGCCACAGGCCGCGCTGGTTGGTGGCGTCTGTCCAGAGGTTGTACACATGGCTGCCCAGCCGGGTGATGCCGGGAATTTTGTCTTTGCTGTTCAAAATCTCCAGCACTTTGGCGCGAGCGCTAACGTACTCGGGCCGGGCCTGGAGCACAGCCTGCGAAGCGGCGTTGCGCTCTCGCACCCAGGCGAGTGCCTTGTCGCCTTGCACTTCCTCCAGCCATTGGTGGGGATCAGCGGGGGTGGATGCTGAGGCGGTGGTGGGGGTGGTGGCGGTCATGGGTGTTTGAGCGAAAGCAGTGCAGAGCCAGGCAGATGCCACCCAAATGCCCAAAACCAAGTGGTGCAGGCGAATTCGGTGTGTGTTCGGTAGCAATACATTTTTCATAGCAAGAAACGTTGTAAATACATGGACAGAGCGGCTATTTTTATTCAAATTTCCTGATTAAGACTATGCCTCAGATAGAAACCCGTTCGCCCTGAGCTTGGTCGTTGGGCATCGCCAAGGGCTTCGACAGGCTCAGCCCGAACGGACGGGTTGGCGCATCTGAGGTATGGTCTTAATCAGGTCAAATTTCGCTGCGAGCAGCTTCCAGGGCGTCCCAAAACTGCTTGGCTTGTGTGGAGGCGAAGTTCACGCGCATGAGGGTGGTGGGCCTGCGCTCGGCGTAGAAGAGGCCGCCGGGGGCGAGCAGGTAGCCCGCGTCGAGCATGCGCTCGGATAAGCGCTCGGTGTCACAACCCACATCCACCCAGCCAAAAAGCCCCTGGGGCTCGGCGGCAAAACTGCACCCGGCTTGGATGGCAAGCTTCACGCTGCGGGAGCGGGCCGCATCCAGCTCGGTTTTGAGCCGCTCGCAGTGCTTGCGCAAATGGCCTTGGCCGATGATGCGGGCCAAGGTTTTTTCCAAAAAGGCAGAGGTGGTGAGCGTGGTGAGCATTTTGGTGTCGGCGATGCGCTCTACCAAGTTTGTGGGGGCGGCCAAAAATCCCACGCGCCAGTTGGGCGCGAGCGCCTTGGCAAACCCACCCACGTAGATCACGCGCTGCAAGCCTCGCGCCGCATCCAGCGCTGCGATCCGGGTGGCATGCTCGGGGGCGAAGTGGGCGTAGGTGTCGTCTTCGAGCACGTAGAAGTTGTGCGCATGGGCCAGTTGCAGCACTTGATGCGCAGCAGCTGGGCTGATGCTCACGCCGGTGGGGTTGTGCAGCACGCTCACGCACACGAAGAGCTTGGGCCGAAGCGCTGGATCAGCAACGGTGCAATAGCGCTGCATGGTTTCCACGTCTGGCCCGGTTGGCCCGCGCGGCACAGGCAGAACGCGCATGCCTAAAGCCGCAAGGCGTGCGAATTCCACCGTCCAGCCCGGCTCTTCCACCATCACCGCGTCGCCGGGGCGCAGGAGTGTGCGGCTGGCCACGTCGAGCGCATGTGTGGCGCCAGCGGTGGTGACGATGTGCTGCGCGGGGCAGGGGATCGCAAACGCGCTCAGGCGCTGAGAGAGCGCTTCCCGCAGGCCTAGATCGCCCTGCGGATCGCCGTATTCGAGCGCAAAGCTGCTCATTTGCCCGGCAACATGGCGCACGGCGCTTGCCATGAAGGTGTTGTCCAGCCATGGGCTGGGGAGCACGCCCGCGCTCGGCTGTGCGCGCGCCGCATGCTGCGCGCCGGGGCGAAACATGCCGCGAATGAGCGCGTTGGCATGCGTGGGCAGCGGGGTGGCGGGCACGGGTTGGCCGGTGCCTTGGGGTGCAGCGGTGAAGAGGTCTGCCCGCGCTTTGTACGCTATCGTTGCTGTAGCATCCGTTGTTGTAAATGCCTGGACAGAGCGGTGATTTGATCCAAAAAAGGCATGCTCAGCCCGCACAAAGAAGCCTTTTTGCGGTTTGGCCACCACCCAGCCCTGCGCCACCAGCAATTCGTAGGCCGCAACCACGGTGGCCGCACTCACGCCTTGAGCGGCGGATGCCGCCCGCACCGAGGGCAGCCGCGCGCCGGGCGCATACACATGAGCCCGGATGCGCTCTTGCACCCGCTGCGCAAGCTGCTCGGCCAGCGTGGTGTTGGCCTTGCGCAGGAGTGAGGGCACTTCCCCTTCCGTTCGGGCTGGGGCATCGAAGCCTTTCCCCGCACCTCCCGTTCGGGCTGAGGTATCGAAGCCTTTCCGCGCACCTCCCGTTCGGGCTGAGCCTGTCGAAGCCCCTCGGTGCCCTTCGACAAGCTCAGGGCGAACGGCAGGGTGTGGCTCAGCGCGAACGGCAGGGTTTGGCTCAGGGCGAACGGAGGGGTAGGCGATGGAAGACCCTTGGGCTGTATCGGATTTAGCGGCCATACAGTGAAATGAGGTGTTTGATGAACTGTACTGTAACTGTACTGGAATAGCTGCGCATTCACCGCCTACACTGAAGCCATGCCGCTCAGCGAATACCTGGCACTCCTCACCCTTGCCACCGCGATCAGCTTCACGCCGGGGCCCAACACCACGCTTGCCACGGCGCTTGCGGCCAATCGGGGCTTGAAGCCTGCGCTGCGCTTCGTGATGTCAGTGCCGCTCGGTTGGGGCGCATTGTTTTTGGTGTGCGCACTCGGCGTGGGCGGCTTGGTGGTGGCCTGGCCGCCGCTGGCGCTTGCGATCAAACTGGTGGGCGTGGGTTATCTGCTGTGGCTGGCGGCCAAGCTTTCCGGCAGCGGCAAGATGGGCGAAGCTGACCAGGCTCGGCTTAACGTGAGCTTTTGGCAAGGCGTGGCCATGCAGTTTGTGAACATCAAAGCCTGGGCGCTGGCGCTGTCTGTGACGGCAGGCTGGCTCGCGGGCAAGCCCGATTTCCCGCTGCGCCTGGCGCTCACCCTGCCGACCATGCTGGCTTTTGCGTTTTTCAGTAACTTCACCTACGCCCTCGTGGGCGCGGCTTTGCGTGGCTGGCTGGCCCAAGGTGCGCGGCTCTTGTGGTTCAACCGCGTGATGGCGCTGGTGCTCGTGTGGACTGCGTATTGGATGTGGCGGGCATGAGCGCTGCCCCTTCGCAAAAAGGCATGAGCGAT
>JAAFHN010000152.1 GCA_013298415.1 Comamonadaceae bacterium | reverse complement strand
CCCCTTAACTGATGCCCGTTCGTCGCCCTAGCTTCTCCGCACTTTCTTGCTGGCTGTGCCTGTTCCTCGGCATGGTGGTGATGCTGTTGCAGGCCAACGCGGCGCGCGCTCAGCTGCCCGGTGCGGCCCCAACTGCGGCAAGAGCAGTGCTCGACATGGACGCCACCAAGCAGCCCGTGCTGCTCAAAGACTGGGCTGACGGCTTACTGGACGAAACCGGCCAGCGCAGCATCGACGATGTGCTTGCAAGCGGTAATTGGGAGCGTTGGAATGCTTCAAAGCTTTCACTTCGGCGCGGGCAAACCCAGTGGCTGAAGTTTTCCGTGCCGCCTGCGCCGGACGCTGAACGCTGGTATCTCGAGATTCCTTTGTCTTCTCTGGATCGTGCCACCTTGTACGTACTGGATTCCAGCGGCAAGTGGACTTCGCAAGCCAGCGGCGATCTGATCGCGGTGAACATGTGGCCAGTGCCTGCGCGACACCCGCTCTTACCGATCGTTGTGTCGGCCGAGTATCCGGTGCAACATGTGCTCGCTATTCAAAGCAATGTACCGGTCCGCACCAGTCTGCGCTTTGTCAGTGAAGGCCACTGGAGCGCGAAGGAGCAGCGCTCCAGCTTGGTGCTGGGTGGTTTTTTTGGGCTTTGCTTGATTCTTCTGGCCTACGCACTGCTGAGCGCTGCCGTCCTTCGCGACACGAATTACACAGCCTTCTCTGTGCATGTTGTCTGTTTGCTCGTGTGGCAAGCGGGAGCCACAGGCATCGGTGCCATGCTGCTTTGGCCGGGCTGGCCTGAGTGGGCCGACATGGCGCCTGCCGTAGGCGCTTTGCTGGGGCTTCCGCCGCTCTACTATCTCATCACCCGAGTGACGGGTTTGGGCGACCGCGTGCCGCGTTGGCAGCTTGCCACCTGGGTTGCTGCGGTAATCGTGTTTCTCGCTTGCGCCATGCTTTTGTTGATCGGCGCACAGTCGCGCTTTCGCGATGTGATGGTGCCAGCCGCCGGCTTCTTGCTCACGCTTCCTTTGCTTGTGGCCTGCGGGCATGCGCTTTGGCGCGCAGATCGCGTGGCGCCGTGGGTGATTGCTGCGGTTGCCCCCGGTATCGCGATGGCTTGGGTGAACATGGCCGCTTTGCAAGGGGTGATTGGCGAAAACTGGATTGCCCAGCACGGCATGCGGCTTGCGCTGGTGTGGCAGCTTCCAATGTTGCTGGTTGCATTAGCTTTGCGGGCCCAGGAGCGGCGAGCGGTGAGGCAGCGCTTAGCGGATTTGGGACGCGTCGATGGCAACACCGGCTTGGTGTCGCAAGAAGTGCTGGCGTACCGCACCAACTTAGCCATTGTGCGGGCCAAGCGCTTGGGAAATGAGGCGGGACTTTTGCGCATCGACATTGAGCAGGTGGAGAGCCTGCGCAAAAGCCTGGGTAAGCGCACATGGGCAGGGTTACAGCTCCGCTACGCCGACCGACTTTTGCGTTTGGTGCGCGACATTGACACGGTGGCCAGCTTGGAGGAGGGCGTGTACGCGATCCTGGTGGATGGGCCTGCGAAGCTGCATGTGTCCCGCGATTTGGCCGTGCGAATTGTGGCTGCCAGCTTGCAGCCTTTTGCCAAGCTGGCACTGCCATCACCGCCGAAAGTGAGGGTGCATTTTCTCAGCCTGCCAAACCCGGAGGGTGATGCCCAGGCGGCGTTGGATGCGTTGGCGAGGGCTTACGGGAACTGCGACTTGAGAGACAAGCGTGCGGTGTTTTGGGTCGATTCGGATCAGATGTCACGCCCGGTAGAACAGTGGGGCGGCACCGCGAACCCTTTGGACGCTTCGGCCACCTTGGCATGAGCGGAAAAGACGCGCTGCTGCTGTTCAACTACGACTGGGACGAGTCGGCGTTCGCGGCCGTGCTGCCGCGTGAGCGCACCCACCACGCCGGCTTTGATTTGTTTTCCTTCCCGAGCAATGCGCAGTTGATCGGCTTTGATCTGGACCGGTTTGCTGCACGTCTAGCGCGTCGCCACCCGCGTATCGGTGCGGTGGTTTCGCACCACGAGCAATTCGGCGCATTGGCGGCAGCACTCGTTGCCGAAAAGCTTGGCTTGCCGGGCACCCCGCCCGCGGCAGTGATTGCCTGCCAGCACAAGATTCATGCGCGCCGGGTGATGCAAGAGGTTGCGCCCGAGGCCAATGTGGCGTTCTCATTGTTGCCTGTTGAGTATGGCCAAGAGATTCCGGCGGCTTTACCCGGAGGCTTGGACTACCCGGTGTTTGTGAAGCCTGTGAAAGCGGCATTTTCCGTGTTGGCGAAGACTGCGCATTCTCAAGCCGAGCTGCAAGCACACACGCGCTTTGGCTGGCGCGAGCTTTGGGTCATCAAACGCTTGGTTGCCCCTTTCGACGGTGTAGCCCGGCGACTGCTGCCTGGCATTGAGCCTGCGCACCGCTTGCTGCTGGAGCAGCCCACGCACTTGGTCCGACCGAATGCCCGGCAATTCAATCTGGACGGCTGGGTGTTTGGCGGCGAGGCCAGGGCGCTCGGTGTGGTGGACTCGGTGATGTATCCCGGCACGCAAGCCTTCATGCGCTTTGACTACCCGAGCCGCCTGAACCCACAAGTGCAGGCCCGCGCCCTGGAAGTGGCGCAGCGATTTTTGCGGCGCGTGGGCTTCTCGCATGGCATGTTCAATATGGAGTTTTTCTACTGCGAGCAATCCGATGTACTGACCGTGATCGAATTCAACCCGCGGCTGGCCTCCCAACTGGCCGACTTGTACCTGAGGGTGGACGGCGTGAACGCGCACGCGATGAGCCTGGCGCTGGCGCGTGGCGAGCCCGCAGAAAGCGCGCCGCGCCTGAAGCCCGCAGCGGGCGCTGCGTCCAGCTTTGTGTTTCGCTGCTTTGCGCCGGGCCAAGAGCCGCGCGCGCCGACCGCCGCCGCACAAGCCGCCTTGCAGCACGCGTTCCCTGATGCGCTTCTCATGCCCATGCCCAAAACCGGCCACTCACTGGATCGCGACTACACCTGGCTCGGCAGCCACCGCTACGGGGTGATGCACCTGGGCGGCAAAGACGAGCACGACTTGCGCGAGCGCTGCGAGCGGGCGAGCGCGCTGCTCGGCTGGCCCGCGCCCTATGCGCGAGCAGGTGGGCCTAAGCCGAGTGCGCCAACGCCGGCGCCCATGCTGTGGGAAGATGCTGTTTCCGCTGCCGCTTAGAGGTGTTGTCACTTCCGCGTGCGCGCGGCCATTTTTGAAGGAGATCGCGATGGCGTTCGTTTGGACTGTGAATTTTCGGCGCAGCTTGGCCGCGTTTGGCCTGGCCTGTCTTGTGGCGCTCAGCGGCTGCTCTGCGCTGCGTGTGCAAAACCCATCAGGTAGCCTCAATCCCGTGAATGCGGTACCTGGCCCCAACGGCGAGGCCCTGATGCTCAAAGGCGCGGATGTCGTGGCCTACCACACGCAAGGTAAAAACGTGATGGGCACGGCGGCGCAACAAAGCGTCTATGAAGGCGTCACGTTTTGGTTTTCCAGCGCCGAGCACAAGGCGCTGTTCGACAAAGAGCCGCTGAAATTCATGCCGGCTTACGGCGGTTACTGCACCAACGGCATCGTCTATGGCATTCCCTGGGGTGGAGACGCAGACACCTGGGTGCTCTTCCACGGCAAGGTGTACATTTTTGGCGGCGCTGGCTCACGAGATGCGTTTTTGCTCGATGCGCCAGCCAATTTGGCGCTGGCCGAAAAGTATTGGAGCGAGGAAATCCAGGGCAGCAACAGCTTCCTGCAGCGCGCCAAACGGATGGTTGTGCGGGTGCCGCACTACAAATCTGGCGGCGAATTGGCAGCCGAGGTGGCTGCCCGCAAAGCAAAGGGTGGCTGATGGCGCTTCAGTTTTTAGAGCTTTACCGACCCGACGACGCCATAACGAAGACGGAGCTTGCGGCTGGGTTGCTGGCCAAGCAGGCCAGCATTGCGCCCAAGTTTTTCTACGACGCTCTGGGTTCGCGCCTCTTTGACGCGATTACCGAGCTTCAGGAGTACTACCCCACGCGCACCGAAGCGAAGTTGATGGACCAGCATGCTGCGCGCATCCGACAATGGGCCGGACAGGGCGGGGTGCTGATCGACTTGGGCGCAGGCAACTGTGCGAAGGCGGCCAAGCTGCTACCGCAAATCGCGCCGCGCCAATACGTGGCAGTGGATGTGTCCGCCCAGTTCTTAAGGGAATCGTTGGGTGCCCTGGCCGCGGCCTATCCCGAAATCGAGATGCTGGGTGTGGGCCTGGACTTTTCTGCGAGCCTGGATTTGCCGCAACAAGTGCTTACGCAGCAGCGCTTGCTCTTCTACCCAGGCTCGTCCATCGGCAACTTTGCGCCCGCTGATGCCCAAAGGCTGCTGACTCAAATGGCACGAGCGGCGGGAGAGGATGGTGGCTTGATGATCGGCGTGGATCTGCGCAAGGCCAAATCAGTTTTGGAGCCGGCGTATGACGATGCCCTAGGCGTGACGGCCGCGTTCAACAAAAACGTATTGCTCAATGTGAACCGCTGGATGGGCGCGAACTTTGACCCAAGCCTGTGGCGGCATCTGGCGCTGTTTGACGACACCCATTCCCGCATCGAAATGCACCTGGAAGCCAAGCAAGCGCAGCATGTGCGCTGGGAAGGCGGGCAGCGCACTTTCACCAAGGGCCAGCGCATTCACACCGAGAACTCTTACAAATACAGCCCAGAGGCGTTTGACGCGATGCTGGCCCAGGCTGGCTTTGGTGTGCGCGAATTGCTGACCGACGACCAGCGCGCTTTCGGCGTGTGGCTGGCACGCAAATGAATGCTATGTTTTATATAGCATTGGATGTAATAAATACATGGACAGAGCCCTGAATGTTTGGGAAAAACCGCAAATGCGGGCGCTCTGACGCGCCGTCGCGCCCTAAAAGCCGACGGAAACCCGCAGCTTCCCATCGTGCACGTACACATCCTTCAACGCAAGCCGCTGCATGCGCTCGGTGAGTTTGTCGCTCGGGATTTGGTAAATCGGCTTTTCGCTGAAGGCCGTGCCGATCAAATTCGGGCTCATCTCGGCCACCAGTTTGCTCACGGCGTCTGGCACGCCGCGCAGCTTTAAATCGTCGATCTTCACGTCGTCCAGGTAGAGAGCGGCCTGCGTGCGGTCGTAGCGCAGCTTGGCAGAGACGAACGCGGCGCCAGCCTCGGAAGGGGCCGATTTCACAATCGGCGAGCGCGCTTGTAACTGGATGCGCATGCCAATCCGGTTACTGCCATTGACCAAGGCCAGCTGCGGCGTGTGCGCTGCCACACACATGAGCTGCGTGGGGCAGGTTTCCTTGGGAAAACTCTCGTTGAGCTTGGCCTGGATGCGGTCTGGGCGCAGTTCCAAATTGAAGCCGGTGCTGTCACTGCCTGTGCAAGCACCCAGGGTGAGCAGGCTGACGGCGGCGAGCAGTTTTCGGGTGGTGAGCGAGCAAAGCATGGCGCTAGGAATGCTGAAAAACGGGAGAAGTTCAGGCGGCGCGGGGCGCGCGTTCGATCGCTCGCCAAGCGCGCCAGCCGAGGATGCTGAGCACGGCAAACACAGCATACAGCAGCACTGTGAGCCACAAGGCCTTATAGGCGAACAACGCGCAGCTGAGCACGTTCACCACGAGCCAAACCAGCCAGTTTTCGGTGCGTTTGCGCGCCAAAAGCCATTGGCCAAGCACGGAAAGGCCGGTGGGCGCGGCATCGAGCCAGGGTACCTCTGAATCCGTGAAGCGCTGCAAGAAGAGCCCGACGGCGAGCACACAAGCGGCGGCGAAGGCAAAGGATTGCAAGCGTTCCAGCCTGCTTAGGCTGCGCACGCTTGTTGCGGCCTCGGACTTCCCGATCCACCAAAGCCACCAGCCCCACACGGACACCAGCACGAAGAAGCCTTGCAGCGCGGCTTCGCCGTAGAGCTTGCTGTGTGCGAAAAGCCAGCCGTAAAGCACCGAGGCCAGGATTGCGAGCGGCCAGCCCCAGTGGATGACTTTCAGGTTGCACCACACCATGCCCAGCGAGGCGATGAAAGCCACGATTTCGAGCCAGGTGACGGGGCTGCCCCAAAGCGTGAACGCGGCTTGCAGCATGGAGCGCTTCGGAAGGAGAGGCTGGCAGGCCGGAGCAGGGGGTGCTGCGTGGCGGGGTGCGATGCCGTGTGCTGCTACTGCGCCTGCACCAGCTGCACAAACACCTCATTGGGCTTGACCATGCCCAACTCTTTGCGAGCTTTTTCTTCCACCATCTCCAGGCCGCTTTGCAAATCGCGCACTTCGGCGAGCAATTGCTCATTGCCCAGCTTGGTTTGTGCATTTTTGTCTTGCTGGGCTGAAAGCCTGCGCTGCATGCTCTGCACGTCAGTCAAAGAGCCGCGCCCAAACCAAAGCTGTGCGTGAACCACGGCCAGCAAAAACAGCAGCAAGACGGTCACGTGTCGCGCAGTCATGGAAGTCAGTGGAAGGGCTCAGGGAGTAAAACTACTGAAATGATAGCACTACAACAAGCAA
>JAAFHN010000630.1 GCA_013298415.1 Comamonadaceae bacterium | reverse complement strand
CGAAATCGACCTGCCGCGCATCTACAGCCGCACCGCAGACGGCCGGGTGAGCGTGGCCACCGCCCAGCGCGCGGTAACAAATGCCGACGGCTCGGAAGTGCAACTGATTGGCGACGCCCGCGTGGTGCGCGAGGCAGGCCTGAATGCGCAGGGCCAAAAGCTCGAGCGGCTGGAAATTCGCAGCGAGTTTTTGCATGCCTATGGCAACACCGAGCAGGTGAAAACCGACAAACCCGTGCGCGTGACGCGCGGAGAAGACCAGTTTTCCGCAGATGCGATGGCGCTCGACAACTTGGAAGGCGTGATGGAGCTCACCGGCCGCACTAAAACCCAGTTTGCGGCACGTCGGCCCACGCCGTGAACTTGCTCGCGCGCTGGCTGGGTGCAGGCAGCACCGAAGCCTCTGGCAGCACCAAGCGCAAAGGCGATGCTGCTGAATCGCTGGCGCTCTTGCACTTGCAGTCTCAGGGCTTTAAGCTCGTGCAGCGCCAGTTCAAAACGCCAGGGCGTGGTGGCGGGGAGATCGACTTGGTGATGCGCGAAGCCAGCGGCACGCTCGTGTTTGTGGAAGTGCGGGCGCGCAAAGACGCCAGTGCCGGAGGCGCGGCGGCCAGCATCACAGCCGCCAAGCAGCGGCGCATCGTGTTTGCCGCGCGACACTATTTGCAGCGCCACCACCCCCACAGCCCGCCGCCTTGCCGTTTTGACGTAGTGGCCATCGATGGCGATCAGGTGCAGTGGATCAGAGCTGCCTTCCAAGCCGAGTAACGCTCGCATCAGTCTTCAGCGCTGAAAGCGGCAGGCGTTGCCCGCCCAAGTGGTCTTCCACACAGCGCATCAGCATGGGGCTGCGGTGCTCGCGCTCGCGCTCGCGCAACTCCTCGGGCGTGAGCCACAGGGTTTGCACAATGCCTTCATCCAGTGCCCTGCCCGGCTCTGGCTCGCTCACCGTGCCCACAAATGCGAACCGCACGTAGCTGAAATCTTCGACCTGGCCATCCCGCTCACGCTGCTGGCGCGCGTGGTACACGCCCAGCCAAGCCGTGGGTGTGAAGTGGCAGGCGGTTTCTTCCAAGCACTCGCGCACGCAGGCGTCCACCAGGCTTTCACAGGGGTCCAAGTGGCCTGCGGGGTTGTTGAGCTTCAAGCCGTCCCAGGTGTTTTCCTGCACGATCAAGAAGCGGCCTGCGCGCTCCACGATGGCCGCCACGGTCACGCTGGGGCGAAATCGATCATCAGTCATGCTTGTTTCCTGGGTTTGAGGCGATTTCTAGGTTAACCTGCCCGGTTGCACTTTTTTCACAGGATCTCGCCTTGAGCGGCTTTTCGTTGAATCTCGCGTCGCTGCAAGCCAAGCTGGGCGACGCCACCCACGAGCGCGCGAAAAACACCCTGCTCATGCAGCGTGTGCGGCCCGGCTTTCAGTTGGCCGCCACGGGCGTGAACGCGTGGTCGCTATTTGGCAAGGTGGATGGCAGCCACCGCGAGGTGTACCAGGTGGATTTGCAGCTCGAAATCGACGAAGCGGGCTCGGTGCTGCACATGAGCGGCAGCTGCGAATGCCCCGCACCCTTTCCCTGCAAACACGCCGGTGCGCTCACGATCAAGGCCGCCTACCAACAAGGCTCAGCCTACGCGCCGCCGCCAAAAAGCTTGGTGGCTCAAACCGCGCTGCCACCGGCCATCCCCGCCGAAGACCGCGCAGTGAGCGAGTGGCTCGACCTGTTTGAAGAGCCCGCATCCCCGCCAGCGGATGACAGCGAGCCAAGCACCGAAACCGGCAAAGACATGGCCGTGTTCGTGGTGGGCATGCGCCGCCAAGGCCACCGTGAAGCGCTGGAGATTCGCTGCCAATGGGTGAAGCCCCGCAAAAAAGGCGGCTACGGCAAGCCCCGCGACATGGGCATGATGGATGTATCAGCCCACCCCGGCGAAGTGGCTGAGGTGATGCGCTTGGTGCAGGCCATGCAGCGCTCGCACAACGCGTTTTCCTACTACAGCGGCGCCTCGCGCGGTGTGCTGAGCGGCCATACCGGCGCACTCGCGCTGCAACTCGCCTGCGACTCTGGGCGGCTCTTCCTGGAAGGGCCAGACGAGGATCTGCTCGGCCCCATCACCAAAGCGCCAGATGCCAAGCAGATCCTCGTC
>JAAFHN010000270.1 GCA_013298415.1 Comamonadaceae bacterium | reverse complement strand
GTGGTCCGGCCAGCGACGCGTTGGTCGTAAGCGGCGCGTTTTCACTGGCTGCTGGTTCAACCGTTCGAGTTTCCGAAGTAGGCGGCACGCACCTCAGTGGTTCGAGCTGGCATCGGGCAGTCACCTACGGCAGCGCAAGCGGATCAGCCACTGCAATCGGAAACGGCTTGGTGGACATCGCAGGCGTGTCAGCCACACTCACTTCGCCAACGAGCGGGTTCTTGTACCTCACGCCGGTGGGGCTCATCACCCGCTGGAACACCAACAGCGACGGTGATTGGGCAACTTCCAGCAACTGGTCTCGGGGCACGCCCACCTCCATTGCGCAGGCAGTGATTGATCGTGCGGGGGCCACCCCTCGCGTGTCGCTCGGCACGGGAACGGCATCGGCCCAATCCCTGCTCGTCGGCTCAGGCGACACGCTTTGGATAAACGGGGGCACGCTGAGTCTTGGGCAGTCCGGCACCATCACTGGCGGGGCCCAAATCACCCTCAGCGGCGCATCGCCGCGATTGCAAGCGGGTGGCAGCCTTGCCGTCTCGCCCGGCACGCTCACGCTGGATGGCGGCACGATCAACACGGGGCAAGGCCTTTGGATCGACAACTTCAGCATGAGCACCCTGAGCCTTTTCGGCGCGAATGTGCTTGACACGAACGTTCGCAACGAAGGACTGGTTCGTATTCAACCCAATGCAACCCTTGCGCTTGCCGCTGGTCGCACATTCACCAATGGTGGAGGCGCATTCGCCAGCACCCTGTACGCCAGCGGTGCTGGTGGCGTACTTTCACTCGCTGCGGGCGCGAGTTTCTTGAATTCCGCTGGCGGCGCTGGTGGAAAGTTCAACTACTTCGGCTCCAGCGGCGAGCAGTTTCAAATCGTTGGTGCAGGCAGTTTTGTCAACGACCGGCTCATCACCCTTGCCAACAACGGCAGTGGCACAGGCGGCCAGCTTCGCCTGGCTGCCACGGGAAGCACAAGCGACGTGGGCGCGATCTACGTCATGGACGGGGCCACCCTTTCGGTGGATGCTGTGCGCAGCTTGGGTGCTGGGGGAAGCTTGCTTTCGCTCACGCCGGGCGCGAGCACCCTGGCGGTGCGTGCTGGCGGTGCGCTGAGCGTGATGGCCAACTACAACCTGGGTGGAGACGTGATCGTCGACGGCGGCACACTTCACTTCCAGACTGGCACGCCCACGTTCAACAATGGCTTGTGGTTGAGCAATGGGGGTACTTTGTCGGCGATTGCAACCACGCTTGCGAATGGCAGCGCCTTCAGCGTGGGAGTAGGTGGCGGTACTTTGGTCACGTCGAGCGGGGCCTTTCTCTACGGTACAAGCGCCTTGTCAGGCTTGTTGAGCTCAGCGGGTAGCGTCGACCAGGCTGGCTCGATGGCCATCGGCGCGGGGGGTGGCTTGGTGGTGCAGAGCGTCCGCACACTCAGAAACACCGGCACGATCTCTGTGAGCAGCGGCTCGGCCCAGACCTTCGTTCAACTCAACGGGGCCACGCTCGATAACGCCAGCACCGGCTTGATCACGGTGCTGGCTGGCAGCAACGGCAAATCGATTTCTGGCACAGCGCTCAGCCGCTTCATCAACGCAGGCCGTCTGCACAGCAGCGATACGAGCTTGTCGCTTGCGATGGCAACACTGGATTTGGGTGGCACAGTTTCTTTGGGCAGCGGCGCGGGCCTTGCCCGTACCGGTGGGTTTGAAGTGACCGGCCGCTTGTTTGGCACCGACCAAAGCACCATCTACATCGGCACCGGCACACTTTCGCTGGCCTCAGGCGCCACGCTTTCTCCCTCCTTGGGTGGCGTAGGCACGATGACCATCACCGGTAGCTTCCGCCCAGGGTCGGGCAGCAGGTTGCAGCTCTGGGTGTCTCCCGTGGCCATCTCTCGAATTTCAGTCGGAGCCGGTGCGGACTTTTCACAGGGGCCGGTGATCAACATCAATGAGACCACGCCCTTCATCGGCTCTGGCGACCAGTTCACCATCTTGACTGCGGGTGGCACCTTGACTTCCGGCTCCGGCCTCGTGAGCGCGAACACGGCCGAGGTGACGATGGGTGCGACCTACCTTGGCTCCTCGCTCACCCTTGTCCCGACCAGCGTGACAAACTCTTGGATTGGTACCTCTGGCGATTGGGCGGTGGCCAGCAATTGGAGCCGCGGGCATGCGCCCCGGGCTGCAGAAGGTGCGCAGATTGCACCCTCCGGCGCTCAAACGATCACAGTGAGCACCGCAGGGGCAACGGCAGCGTCGATCAATCAGAACCAGTCGGACGACACCCTGCTCATCGCTGGCGGCACGCTCACAGTCGTCAACGCGATCACCAGCAGCGGCACCGCCCGAGTGGATGCGGGCAGGCTCAGCCTGCTTCAAGGCGGCTCAGTAGCGACCTTGGCCAGCAGTGCGTTCACCTTCGTCGGTAACACGCTGAACGTCACCGGCCAATTGAACTTGTCGGGTACCTTGGCTGCATCCCCCTCCGTCGCTGCGGTTCGATCCAACAACACCCAGATCCTCGGACAAACGGATCTTGTCAACATCAACTTCTTCTCTCAAGGCGATGTCCGCTACCTCAATGGCGGCAATTCGTTGAGTTCGACGGGCTTGTCCCTGACGAACAGCTACTTTGACATTCCGGTGGGTGCAACACTCTCGCTGGAAAGCAGCGGCGCGCAGGGCATTCGCGGAGATGCCAGTTCGTCGGTTGTGATAAGGGGCACTCTCGTTAACCGATACACAGATCCCCTCGGATTGGGCGGCCCAGGTGCGGTGATCGACTCTGCTGCGGGCTTCTACAACCAAGGAACGGTATCCAACGATGGCTCTGTTCTGGGCCTGAAGCCTCTCGTGATCCGCACATCGAACACCCTGGCTGGAGCCGGCACTTACATCGTGCCGGGGGGCACTACCTTGGGGTTTGACGGCAACGGCGCGCGCACCTTGCAAGCGGCGGCTAACCTGGTTTGGGATGGGGTGCTCAGGCTCGACGGCAACCTGGCGTTTGAGAACTCGGCCGCCATCACTGGAAACAGCAGCGCACGCACGCTGGTACTTGGTGGCACCTCGCGCTTCAACCAAGTGAGCGGTGCGTTGACCGTGAACAGCTTGCGCGTCGCCGGCGGCATGTGGACGAGCGCTTCACCATTGCTTGCTTCCAGCGACTTCAACATGAACCTGGGCACGCTGGCGGACGCCGGCGGCGTCACCATCGGAAGCTCAGTCTCTGCAGGCGTGATCTCTGATGGGACGCTTGCGGCAGGCAGTCGGCTCAGAAACCTTGGCCGAGTGAATGTGAGTCTTTTGCAGTTTGGCCCTGGTGCGGTGTTTGACAACCAGCCAGGGGGCACCCTCAACCTGCCTGTATCAGCCTCTCTGGTGGGGGGTTCTGGCACGATTGCCAACAACGGCGGGTTGCTCGCCGTACAGGGCAATGCGCTGGCGGAGCAAACGCTCACGAACGAAATCGGCGGCGTGATGAACGTGCTCGGCGGTCGCTTCGTGGCCTCTGGGCAAAGCAGCAATTCGGGCTCCATCAACCTGACTGCTGGAGCCACGCTTGCGCCTTCTGCTCTCGGCTTCACCAATGCTGGCCTGATTGCGGGCTCTGGCACCGTGGACATGAGCGGCGGCACGCTGACTGCAACGGCAGCGAGTACCGTTGCGCCTGGCACCTACGGGCAGCTGGGCACGCTGACCGTGCTCGGCAACTACCAAAACAACGGCGGCACTGCGCACATCGAGATCACCGACACCTTGAACTACGACGCGCTCCGGGTCACGGGGGCGTTCAATTCAACCGCGTTCAACATGGTGAGGCAAGACATTGCGGGCAACTATGGCGTTGGCGCGAACTTTGACGTGATTCGCTTTGGGTCTTCGAGCTCAGTTGGTGCTGTCACGGTGGGTGGCTTCAGCGTGAGCGTGGGCGCTGCCTTCTTGCGCCTGACCGCAGCGGCGGGTGACAACTTTTGGAACCTCACTTCAGGCACCAACTACGTCTCAGGCAACTGGAACGTGGGCAGCAACTGGAGCTTGGGCTACGTGCCCACAGCGGCCCAGCGTGTCATCATCAACCGCCCCGATGCATTGACGGTGACGGTCACCACGGCAGGCGGCGTGGCGGGCGGCGTGACGCTCGGCACCAATAACACCCTGGCGATTCTGAGTGGTGGCGGTTTGACGCTCGATGGAAGCAAGAGCAATGGCTTGCAAGGCCATTTGCTGGTGGACGCTGGCAGCTTGTACATCAACGCTGGCTTAACCGTGCCGGGCACTGTGCGCATAGCAAATGGTGGCTCCGTGGGCGTGGCGGGTAGCCTCACGCTTCAGGGCTTGACTGTCATCAATTCCCCCGCTGGCAACACGAGCTTGACGGTGAGCGGCGCGCTGACGAACAACGCGAACATGACGGTCACCGGGGCTGGCAATGTTTTCTCCCCCAACTGGACGAACAACAGCACCCTCCACATCGCAAGCCCAGGGAGTTCCGAGCTTCGCCTGAATGGCGGCACATTGAACAATGCCGGGCGCTTGATCGCAGATGCCGACGGCAGCAATGCGCCAGCAATCGGCGACACGTTCAACAACTTGGCAACAGGCACCGTGACAGTGGGGGCCGCAACAGGACTTTGGCTCGGCGCAGGCCAAGATTTCGGCAAGTA
>JAAFHN010000574.1 GCA_013298415.1 Comamonadaceae bacterium | reverse complement strand
ATTGCCCGCCAGAGGTACGCACCGTTCAACAGGCTCGTGGACACGCAAGAGCCTCGTACTGAGCTTGGCGCAGACGGCGCGCTGAAGGTGATCTTGCCGCAAGCCACACACGAGGCCCACCGCGCTTATGTGGAAAGCGGCATGCTCGCTGCCGCACAAGACTACGAGATGGGTGGCATGCAACTGCCCTACGTGGTGGAGGCGGCGGCGAATTCGTTCTTTGCGATGGCCTCTGTCTCGATGGGCTCGCAGCTGCTGACTGTGGGCAATGCGAATGCGATTTTGGTGAGCGGCACCCCTGCGCAAAAGGCCGTGTTCGCCGCCAAAGAGTTGTCGGGCGAATGGTCGGGCACGATGTGTTTGAGCGAGCCTCAGGCAGGATCAAGCTTGTCGGATGTGGCAACCCGCGCTGAGCTGGAAGATGCGAACGACCCGCTTGGCCCGCGCTATCGGCTGCGTGGCAACAAGATGTGGATCTCGTCTGGCGAAAACGAGTTGGCAGACAACATCGTGCATCTGGTGCTCGCCAAAATTCCTGACGAAAACGGCAAGCTGGTTGCGGGCACGCGGGGCATTTCGCTTTTCATCGTGCCCAAAAAAATGGTGAATGCAGATGGCAGCTTGCGCGGCGACCGCAACGACGTGTGCCTGGCCGGCCTGAACCACAAGCTGGGCTGGCGCGGCACCACCAACACCCTGCTGAACTTTGGCGAAGGCCAGTTCAAGCCCGATGGCAAGCCCGGCGCGGTGGGCTATTTGGTGGGCAAGCCAGGGCAGGGCTTGGCAGGCATGTTTCACATGATGAACGAAGCGCGCATTGGCATTGGGATGGCCGCCACCATGCTCGGCTTTGCGGGCTACGAGGCGAGCCTGGCCTATGCGCAGCAGCGCCCGCAGGGCAGGCCGATCACTGGCAGCGGCAAAAATTCAGAGGCCCCGCAAGTGCGCTTGATCGAGCATGCCGACATCAAGCGCATGCTGCTCAGCCAAAAGGCGATTTGTGAAGGTGCGCTTGCGCTGCAGCTGTATTGCGCAAGGCTTGTGGACGAGCAAAAGACGGGGGAGGGCGACGCCGCCGCACAAGCCAAACTGCTGCTGGAAGTGCTCACGCCGATTTCCAAAAGCTGGCCCAGCGAGAACTGCCTGGAAGCGAATTCGCTCGCCATCCAAATCCACGGCGGATACGGCTACACGCGGGATTTTGCGGTGGAGCAACATTGGCGCGACCAGCGGCTCAACATGATCCACGAGGGCACGCACGGCATCCAAGCCATGGATTTGCTGGGCAGAAAAGTTACGATGGACGGCGGCGCGGGCCTGAGCTTGCTGGCTTCGCGCATCAACGCAACGGTTGAGCGCGGCATGGCTGCGCCTGAGTTCGCAGCGCATGCCAACGCGCTCGCAGCAGCGCTCAAAGCCGTGGGTGGTGCCACCAAGGCCGCTTGGGCAAGCGGCGACCCGGCCCAGGCACTCGTGAATGCCGTGCCTTACATGCAAGCCTTTGGCCACTTGGTGCTTGCTTGGATGTGGCTGGATGTGGCGCTGTTTGCGGCCAAGCTGCCAGATGGCCCAGTCAAACAAGGCAAGCTGGCGGCATGCTCGTTTTTCTACGGCTTTGAGCTGCCCAAAGTGACGAGCTGGCTGGCCCCCGTGAATGCGCGCGACATGAGTGCGGCGGGTCTGGCCGAAGCGGCGTTCTGATGGAAATGTTCTGATGGAACTGTCTTGATGGATTTGTCGAGCTACCGGGCGCTGCTTGGGCGCGGCCCGGGTCAAAGCGACTTTGGGCGGCTGATCCTGGCGTATGGCCTGGCGCGCTTTCCAGTGGGCATCAACGCGTTAGCGCTGGCCATGTGCGCGCAAGCGGCGTTTGGGTCAGCGGCCGTCGCGGGCTGGGTGACTGCGGCATACCTCACCGCCATGGGCGTGCAAAACCCGATTCTTGGACGCTGGATCGACAAAAACGGACCCAAAGGCGTGCTGCCACTCATCTTGCCCCTCCACTTGGCGGCCTTGGTGCTCTATGTGGTCGGCATCCAGATGAAGTTCAGCGCAGCAGCGCTGATGGCGGCAAGCGCTGTAGCCGGGCTCACCATGCCACCGGTGCCTGCGATTTTTCGGGCGGTGCTGCGCCGCAGCGAGCTGCCTGAGCCGCAGCGGCATGCCGCCTTTGCGTTGGATGCAGTGCTGGTGGAGCTTTGCTTCGTGGCCGGGCCGCTGATTGCAGCGCTGTGCGCGGCTTTGGGGCACACATGGGCTGCGCTTGTTGTGTCGGGTGTGATGGGTTGCATCGGCTGCTGGCTTTTTGTGGTGGCTGGTGGGCTGGTGCGCTGGGGCCAGCCGCTCGAGCGCCTGAACGCGAGCTGGTTTGGCCCGCTGTGGCTCAAACCCGTGCGCGCGGTGCTCTGGGCGATGGGCATCTTTGGCATTGGGATTGGCTTTTTGGAAATGGGGCT
>JAAFHN010000412.1 GCA_013298415.1 Comamonadaceae bacterium | reverse complement strand
CGTGGCTGCAAGCGGGTGGCAAGCCGAAAGCCGAGCACGTGGTGCAGGAATGCGGCGTGGGACTCGTGCGCATCAAGCAGGGTGGCGACAGGCTCGCGTTCGCAGCGCCGCCGCTCATCAAAAGCGGGCCGCTGGATGAAGCCGATGTGGCCTTGATCGCACGCGGTCTGGGCGTGGAAAGAGCCGACATCGTGGCCCACAGCTGGTGCGACAACGGTCCGAACTGGCGTGGCGTGATGCTGAAATCTGCCGATCAGGTGCTGGCGCTCAAACCCGATGCGGCAGTGCTCGCGGGCTTGGACGTGGGCGTGGTGGGGCCGCGCGGCAAGGTTGGGGTGGTTGCACCTTCCAACCACGACACCCAATTCGAAGTCCGAGCCTTCTTCCCCGGCAACAACGGCATGGCCGAAGACCCGGTGACCGGCAGCTTGAACGCCGCGCTTGCCCAGTGGCTGATCGGCGCAGGCTTCGCACCGCCCACTTACGTGGCCGCCCAAGGCACCGCACTCGGCCGCGCAGGCCGCGTGCATGTGCAGCAAGATGGCGACACGATTTGGATTGGCGGCGCAAGCGTGACATGCGTGGATGGGGTGGTGGGCTTGTGAACGCCCAGATTGACCACCTCGTGGTGATGGCTCACACGCTAGAAGAGGGCGTGGCATGGTGCGAGGCCACGCTGGGCATCACGCCCGGCCCAGGTGGCAAGCATGCCCTGATGGGAACTCACAACCGGCTCTTTCGCATCGCCAGCCCAGAATTTCCCAATGTGTACTTCGAGATCATTGCTATTGATTCAGAAGCAGCAAATGCAACAAACACGGTGACAGAGTGGCAATATGCCATCAAAAAGGCACCTCAAGACCCGTTTGCATGGCACAGAACGCGCTGGTTCGACATGGACGACCCCGCGCTGCGCGAGCGCGTCAAAATCCAAGGCCCGCAGCTGATCCACTGGGTTGCCGCCGTGCCCGATGTGAATGCCAGCCTTCAAGCGCTGCATGCCCTCGGCATCGACCGAGGCCCTGCGCTCCAAGCCAGCCGCCAAACGCCGACCGGCCTGCTTGAGTGGCAAATCACCGTGCGCGAAGACGGCCAACGCCTCTTCGACGGCTGCCTCCCCACCCTCATCCAATGGGGCGACCATCACCCCACGCACACGATGCCCCAAAGCGGCATCACCCTCCAAAACCTAGTCCTCCAACACCCTGAAGCCCCAAAGCTCAGCGCCGCCCTCCAAGCCATCGGCCTCCCCCAAATCCCAGTCACCCCAGGCCAAGCCCAAATCACCGCCAAGCTGACCACCCCCCACAAATCCTTTTTGCTCTCTTCCTGATCTCCTGACCTCCTGTGAAACTCCCCTTAACCCTAGAAGCCATCGAGCAATCCGCGCAAATCATCTACCGCGAATTCCAAGCCACGCCCCAATACCGCTGGGGCTTGTTGGAGCAGCTTTTGGGCACGCGCTGCTGGGTGAAGCATGAAAACCACACGCCAGTGGGCGCGTTCAAGATTCGCGGAGGGCTCACGTATTTCGCCGCGCTCGCCCAGCGCGGCGAGTTGCCCAAGGAAGTGATTTCAGCCACGCGCGGCAACCACGGCCAAAGCATCGGCTGGGCGGCGCGCGCTCACGGCGTGGCTTGCACGATCGTGGTGCCACACGGCAATTCGGTGGAGAAAAACGCCGCCATGCGTGCCCTCGGCGTGAACCTGATCGAGCACGGCGCGGAGTTTCAAGACGCTCGCGAGCACGCGATGGCGCTCGCGCAAGCGCGCGGCGCTCACATGGTGCCCAGCTTCCACTGGGATTTGGTGCGCGGCGTGTCAACTTACTGGTGGGAGCTTTTCAAAGCCGCGCCCGAGCTGGATGTGGTCTACGTGCCGATTGGCATGGGCTCGGGCTGCGTGAGCGCGATCACGGCCAAGCGCGCGATGGGCTTGCGTACCAAGATCGTGGGCGTGGTGAGCACCCACGCCACGAGCTATGCCTTGTCACTCGCCGCAGGCCGCGTAATCCCAAGCCCCGTGACCACCGTGCTAGCAGACGGCATGGCCTGCCGCCAGGCCGATGAATCAGCACTCGCCGCGATGCAAGGCGAGCTCGACCACATCGTGCAAGTCACGGACGAAGAAGTTGCAACCGCCATGCGCCAAATCTACCAAGCCACCCACAACGTAGCCGAAGGCGCAGGCGCGGCAAGCTTTGCCGCAGCGATGCAAGAGCGTGGGTTGTTGAATGACCAGACCGTAGGCATCACCCTGTGCGGTGGCAACGTGGATGCGGCTGTTTTCTCGAAGGTGTTGTGGGAAGTTTGAACAGCCTCTTTTGAACGCAAAGGGCGCGAAATTGGCGCGAAGGACGCAGAGTCAATCCAAACAGCCAATGCTATGTATTCGGAAGCAAACAATCCAATAAATCAAGAGACAGAGGATTGATTTGAGTCCAAAACAGTCCCTCGGCTGTTTTTTTGCGCCCTTCGCGCTCATTTCGCGCCCTTTGCGTTCAAACGGTTCCCTGTTCCCTACCCCGCAGCCGACCGCCGAATCGCCCCCGCCAACACGTCCACCATCTCGTCGATGTGGGCATCTTCCACGATGTAGGGCGGGCAAAGCACCAGGTTTTCTCCAGCAGGCCGCACGAGCACGCCGTGGGCGAAGCAGTCTAGGAAGATCTCGTAGGCGCGTTTGCCGGGGGTGCCGGGCAGGCCGGTGAGTTCTACTGCGCCGGCAAGGCCCATGCTGCGCACGCTGACCACGCTGGGCAAGTCTTTCAACGCGGCGTGCATCGCGTTGCCGAGCTTCACGCCCATCGTGCCTGCCCGGGCAAAGAGCTGCTCTTCGGCCATCAAGTCCAGCGTGGCGAGTGCGGCGGCGCAAGCCACCGGGTGGCCCGAATAGGTGTAGCCGTGGAAAAACTCCACCACGTGCTCCGGCCCATTCATCATCTGCTGATACAAATGCTCGCGGCAGATCACGCCGCCGAGCGGGATCACGCCATTGGTCACGCATTTGGCGAAATTCAGCATGTCGGGCACCACGCCGTAAAAATCGGCGCCGAAGTTCACGCCCAAGCGGCCAAAGCCGGTGATCACTTCATCAAAAATCAGCAAGATGCCGTGCTTGTCGCAAATCGCGCGCAGCTTCTTGAAGTAATCCATCGGCGGCACGTACCAGCCCGCGCTGCCCGCCACAGGCTCCACGATGATGGCCGCCACATTGCTCGGGTCGTGCAGCGGCAAGATGCGGCTTTCCAGCTCGCTCAGAAAATCGGTGTCGGTTTGCGGCGCGTGGCCGTTGTAGAACTTGGTGGTGTCGTCATGCACGAATCGCAA
>JAAFHN010000017.1 GCA_013298415.1 Comamonadaceae bacterium | reverse complement strand
ACCACCGCAACGGCCGCCGCCGCTGCGGGCGCTGGCTACACGATGGCCGATGCGGTGGGAGCCTTCATGCTGAGCGCCGCGCTCGTGGTGCTCTTTGGAGCAACAGGGTGGTTTGAAAAGCTGATGGATCGCATTCCGATGGCGATTGCCCAAGCCTTGCTCGCAGGCGTGCTCGCGCGCTTTGCGCTCAACGGCTTTGCGGCGGCGCAAGCTTCCACGGCCCTCGTGGTGCTGATGCTGCTGGCCTACCTGTTTGGCAAACGCTTTGTGCCCCGTTATGCCGTGCCGGTCACCTTGTTGATTGCTATTATTTATGTAGCATTGACACATGGTTTTACCTGGACAGAGGGGCAAAATGCCATCAAAAACGGTGCGGCGAGCATCTTTTACGGCCTCACCGTGCCTGAATTCGTGATGCCGCGCTTTTCCCTTGGCGCAGCGATCAGTTTGGCGCTGCCGCTCTTCATCGTCACCATGGCGTCGCAAAACCTGCCCGGCGTGGCCGCGATCCGCCAAGCAGGCTATGAAATGCCGCTTTCCAAAATCATCACGATGACCGGGCTTGCCACCTTGCTGCTCGCCCCTCTCGGCGCTTTTGCCCTCAACTTGAGCGCGATCACCGCCGCCATCGTGATGGGGCCAGACGCCCACGAAGACAAAACCAAACGCTACACGGCAGCGGTGAGCTGCGGCCTGATTTACGTGGGCATTGGCTTGATGGGCGCGGCCGTGGTGGGGGCGCTTCAAGCCTTTCCCAAAGCGCTGATCGCCGCCATCGCAGGGCTGGCGCTGCTCGCCACGATTGGCAACGCACTCGCCACGGCGCTTGCATCTGAGGCCAAACGCGAAGCGGCGCTCATCACCTTTTTGGTCACACTTTCCGGCGTGAGCATCGCGGGCATCGGCTCGGCCTTTTGGGGCGTGATTGCAGGCGCGCTGGCACTCGTGATCCTCAAGCCGCGCGTATAGCCGGGTGCGAGCGCTACCGGCGCGGGGCTTGTGTCGACCCCAGGGCCGGCGACCATGAACGGCCACCGGCCAGGCGCGTGACAGCAATGCATTTGCCAGGCAAGCTGTGCGTCAGCGCAGCGCCAGCAGCGCTTCCAGCGTGCGCTGGGCATCGGCCTTGGTTTTGAAGTGGGCTTTGAAGAAGGTGCGCTCTGCCTTGTCGGCCGCTTCGCCGTTGACGCTGTTGTAGTCTTGCTCGGCCACGCAGTCGGTGTTCGTGCCAGCGCAGGCCAGCACGAGCACGTGCACAGTGCCGCCGAAGTAGTCGTTCACCTCTTCTTCGATGCGGGTGCCGTATTCGCCCAGGGGCCGCAACTCGGCAGGCTTCAAGCTGCTCACCCGCAGGCGATCCAGCTCGCCCTTTTCGGTGCTGGCGAACTCGGTGAACACCGCCGTTTTCGCGGCTGCGTCCAGCTTCAAAAGCACGCGCTGGCTGCTCTTGTCGGTGGCCCGCAGTTGCGTGATCTGGCTGCCTTGCGCCACGAAGGGCTTGGCGTCTGGATCGCTGGGCTGGATGTTGAGTTGCGGCGTGGCCTGGGCAAAGGTGCCGGCCGTGATCAACAAAAGCGCGGTGGCGGCTGAGGAAAAACAGATTGGATTTTTCATGGCGAACTCCTGATTCATCACTTGCCAAACAATCCCCGGAGCGCCTTGCCCACCTCTTGCTTGGCGGCTTCTTTCACGGCGTCTTGCGGGTTTTGCGCGATGGCGGCGGCTTGTTGCCCAATGGCACCGGCAGAGCTACCGCCAGCTTTCATCAACTCGGCGCAGGGGGTTCCAGGCGGAAAGCCGTTCGGAAAGTTCGGGCGAGCGGCTTCGCAGCCGATGCGCAGCTGATCGTTGCGATGGTTGTCCAGTGCGGTTGCCTCGGCTTGGGCTTTGCGCTGGCGCTCGGCCTCGGCTGGCGCGGCGGCTGCACGGCCGCGACTCGGCTTGTCCATCCAAGGGTTGCCAGCGGCGTTTCGCTTGGCAAGCGCTGCAGCCAGCGCTTCGCCAAGGACTTGCTTCGGGGCCGCCTTTCCAGCAGCCAAGCTGTGGGTGTAAACCACATTGAAATCGCGGGTGGCAGCAGCATCCAAACGGTCAAGCGTGTCGTTGCTGGTATCCGTGATTGCTGCTGTGCAGTACGCGCCATGCTCTTCCACCGTGCCGCTGGGGCAGCTGCCCGATTTGCGTGTGGACGCCGGTGCGCCCTCCCACGGCGTGGTGCAGTTGTCGCCGTTGGTGTAATAACCCGTCGGGCACCAGCCGAGTGGGCTGGCTTTGGCCACTCTTTTGGCAGTCGGATCCATGTACACCGCACCACCGGAGCCGCCGCTGTCGGATGTGCTGCTCCGCTCTTTGGGCGGCCTACACCAGCGTGATCTCGGCGCACCAGTTTCTGCTTTCAGGGTCAACTGGTGGCCCTTAGGGCAGCCACCGGCTGGCTCTGGGTACTCCTTGGCTTGCAGGGCCGAGGAGGCACCAAGCAGGCCGAGGGCGAAGGCAATCAGGGTGAGGCGTTTCATGGCGTGCGTACTCTGGTCGGCTTACTTGCGGCTCTTGCTGCGGTTGGCAGCGCGCTTGGCGTTGTTGCGCGCCACCGTTTGCTTCGCCCGGTTTTCCTGTTTGACTTGCGTGGCTGTTTTGGCTTCAGCGACAGAAGCAGTGCCGGGCAGGGTGCCCGTGGAAAGCAGTGCGAAGGCTGCGGCGGCGAACAGGGTGGAAAGTTTGGTCATGGAAAGCTCCTGGCAGTTGGTTGAACAGTTCAGCAAAATTGCTGCCGTCAGGAGCCTCTGCGAATCGCTTTGTGGATCAGCGTGGGTCGTATCCGGGATGCGCGGCTAGGCGAAAAGTGAGTCAAATAGCACGGCTATTTGCGATCTTTTCAACGACGCGGCGCGCCCGGAGGCGGCCTGCGATGGCCGCAAAGCGGTTTGCAGAGGCTCCTTACCCTGCTAGAGCGGCCCCGAGCGGCCAAACGGATCATTCATTCGGGGCAAACCGCTTCGAAACCGCTTCAAAAGCGCGGTTTTGTGCCCGAATTGAGAATTACTTCACACCTAAAGCTGTTTTCAGCCGATCTGCGTAAAACGGCGTGAGCTGGGCCGAGGCCTGGAGCGCCTGCGCTTCTTTGGCCGCACATGTGCCCAGGCGCGGCTTTTCCGCAGCCAAAGCCGCTTCTTTGCTCGCCCAATCACAAGCCAAAGCCAGTGCGGCGCGGTTCATCACATCGCTGGGTGTGCTCTGCGCGCGCTGCTGCATCGGCGCGATCGCTGCATCAAGCGCTTCTTTCGCGAGCCCTGCCTGTTTGGCCGCAGCGGCGAGCTTGGCGCGCAGCAATTGCGCATCCGCCGCATCCAAAGCGGCGCGCGGGTTATTGGCCGGCGGCGCGGGGATCTGCGCCATCAGCTTTTGCGCTTGCTGCAAATCACCTAACGCAAAGGCAGCTTCTGCCCACTGCAAGAGCACGCCTTGGTGCTGAAACCAAAACACACCGTCGCTGGGTTTGAACTCGCCGCTGGCCTGCGCCACCTCTGTCATCAAGCGCAGCGCAGTGGCGTGGCTCAGGCGTGTGCCAACTTGGTTCAGCACCGCGCCAGCACGGCGGCCTATATTGGCGTAGCGGGCACGAAAGAATGCGTTGTTGGGGTCGGCTTGGTGGGTTTTGCGGGCCAACTCCAGCGCTGCCAATGAATCGGCCTCGGCCGCATCGAGCCGACGCAAATGCAAATGGATGTCCGCGCGATTGGACAGCGTGGTCATCACATAGATCGCGTTACTGCCACTGGGTTGGGTGCTGTAGTTTTTCTGCCCAATCTCAAGCGCCGCGTTCATTGCGGCCAACGCTTCTACGGGCTTGCCAAATGCCAGCAGCCGGTTGCCCAAAAAGTCATTCGCGTCGCGCAAGTCCACTTGCGCGCTGGCATCGGTGGCATCGGCCGCCAGGCTTTGCGCGAGCGGCAGGCTTTCTTGTGCAAGCGCCAAGCCTCGCGCATAGCCCTCGCCGCTTTGCCGCACCGTGAGGCCTGCTACTCGGTGGTTCAAACCGAACTGAAGCTTCGTGACGGCGCGCTTGCTGGCGTCGCTCAGGCCCGAGGAGGGCAATTGGCGGGCATTGAGCGCGCGGGCTGCCTCCATCTTGGCAATCGCATCCGGCCCTTTGCCCGCCGCAAAGAGATTCTCAGCTTGCAAGCGCATCGCATTGGCCTGTGCAGAGCAGCTGGGCACAAGTGCTGTGCCGACCGCTGCCACGAGCAACTGCGGCGCGTCTTGACAGGCTCGCTCACGCAGGCCAAAGGCTTTGTCAAAGCTTTGCTTGGCAGCCTCCACTTGGCCCAGGTTGCTGCTGGTCACGCCGCTGCCTTGCACCTCGCCCACCGCCTCAAAGCCACGCGCAATTTCGGCGTGCAGGCTCAAATCATTGCCCGCATCCGCAAGCTGCGCCTCCAAATAGCCAATCGCATCGCTCACCAAGGTTTTGCGCAGTTCGAGCGTGCCATTGATGGGGGCCAGCGCGCGGTTGTAGTCAAACACCACCTTGTTCGCAATTTGGCGCACGGATTCGAGCCGCTTTTCGGCCAGGCGGGACTGCTCGCGCGCCACTTTGGCACTCTGGATCGACCAGATGCCGAGTGCAACGATGGTGAGGCCTGTGACGGCTGTGGTGGTGACGGCACCCAGGTGGCGCTGCACGAATTTGCGGGTTTCGTAGTGCCAGCTCAGTGGCTGTGCTTTCACTGGGTGGCCCGTCAGGAAGGCTTCCACGTCGGAGGCCAATGCGTCCACCGAGCCATAGCGCTGCGCACTTTCTTTGGCAAGCGCTTTGAGCAGCACGGCTTGCAAGTCTTTTGCCAAGCCAGCGCGCTGCATCGGCGCGCGATCTGGCTCGCGCTGGAGCACGGCAAACATGGTGGCCGCCGTTTGCCGCGCCGTATCGCCCTTGGCATCCAGGAAGGGGTGGGCGTTGGCGCACAGCTCGTAGAGCACCACACCGAGGCTGAACACATCACTTGCCACCGTGGCGGGCTCGCCCAAAAGCTGCTCGGGGCTTGCGTAGGCGGGCGTGAAGGCTTGCGCGGTAAGTGTTGCCTCGTTCGCGCTCACGAGTTTTGCAATGCCGAAATCGAGCAGGCGCACAAGGCCCGCGTTGTCCACGAGCACGTTGGCGGGCTTGATGTCGCGGTGGATCAGCAAGCGGCCATGCGCAAAGCTCACAGCACTTGCGAGCTGCAAAAAGAGCTTCAACCGATCTTTCAGAGGCAAGCTGCGGGCTTGGCGAGTGATCGGCAAGCCCTCCACCAAATCCATCACGAAGTAAGCGCAGCCGTGTGCCACACCCGCATCGATCAAGCGGGCAATGTGGGGATGATCGAGCGGCGCAAGCAAGCGCGCCTCTTGCACAAATCGCTCGCTGGCAGCACCGCCCGCCAAGAGCGGCGGCAGCACCTTGATGGCGACTTCTTTTTCAAACGCGCCATCGCAGCGCTCAGCCCGCAGCACCACGCCCATGCCGCCGCGCCCCAGCTCGCCCAGCACCCGCCACGGGCCCAGCTGCGTTGGCAGCTCAGCCTGCTGCATCTGCCCCAAAAGCCGCTCCGGCGCATGCAAGCCGGGCGAAGTGGCTTGCGCATGGCCAAGCAGCGAGCGCAACTCCCGCGCGAGTTCTGGCTCCATCACATCCAACGCCGAAAGCCGCGAAGCCTGCTCGCCAGAAGGCAACTCAGTGAGCTCAAACAACAGGTCTTTGATGCGGTCGGGATTCATGGGGGTTCGGAGAGGAGGCAGTGACAGCCGGACGCAAAAGGCGCAAGAGGCGCAAAAAAATCAAAATCCAAACTGAATCGGTTCTCTGTCTATGTTTTTAAATGATTTGTTGCTACATAAATCATAGCGATTGGTGGCGGTACTCGGCCGCTTTTTGCGACTTTTGCGACTTTTGCGACTTCCGCGAAGTTTTTGCGTCCTACATGCCCCATGCACCCTTAAAGCGCCATTTGGCTTCACCGAGGATCATTCCGCCAGCTCTCGGCTGAGCCAGGCTTTGGCGAACACCCAATCGCGTTTCACGGTGGGCTCGCTCACGCCGAGGGTCTCCGCAATTTCTGAGATCTCCATGCCGCCAAACACCTTGAGCTCGGTCACCTTCGCCGCCCGGGCATCGGTGGCTTCCAGCTTTTGCAAGGCTTGGTGGATGGCAAGCACGTCAGCCGCATCGGCCTGGCCATTGGGCACATCGTCTGCGCCTGAGAGCGTCACGTGCGTCGCCCCTGCGCCGCGCTTGTCGGCCTTGCGTGCGCTGGCGTGGTCCACCAACACATTGCGCATCACGCGGGCAGCGAGGGCAAAGAAGTGCTTGCGGTCTTGGATGGGTGTGGGTTGGCCGCTCGCGTTGAGCCGCAAATACGCTTCGTTCACCAACGCGGTAGCGGCAAGGGTGTGGCCCTGGCGCTCTTGGCTCAGCATGCGCGCCGCCACTCGGCGCAGCTCGTCGTAGGCTTGCGGCCATAAGCGTTGAAGTTCATCGGTCATTGCAGGAGAAAGTGTATACATCAATACACTTCGCAAAACCGACTCTGGGGCAGCCTCGCCCGAAGCGCCGGGCCTTGGCTTGACGCGGCCTGCCGCGGCCGCGCCTACTGGTAGTTGAGCTGCGGGAAAATGCCTTCCACACACATGTGAAAGCCGCCGTAGTTTCCAGGCATCAAGGCCTCTGCCGACATATCGGGCAAGTGAAATTGCTCACCCGCACCGCCGTAGCTGTAGCCAATCACTGCAAAAAGCGCCGCGTGGCGGTTTCTGGTGAGCACCATGCCGGCGCGGCAGGGCATGAAGCCTTTGGGCGAGTAGCCAAAGGCGAACCAGGCGATTTGCCCGATGAAGTAGCGGTCGGAATTCATGGCTTTGCCCTCACTTCGACGGGTAAACGCCAGCGCCGACCAAGTAGGCGCTGCCGGGCGAAAGCCCTTTGAGGCCTACGGCGCGCAGATCCACCACGCGCTGCTGGCCGACTGAGCCCAGCAGGTTTCGCAGGCCCACTGCGTCGCCAGGCACCGGCTGCCCCTCGCAACGCAAGAAATCACGCTGCGCAAACTGCCTCGTGCCGCCAAACAAAAAGACTTCACCTAGGAAAGCTGTGTGCATGTTGCTGCTCCAAACTGTGTGCTTCAGGCCGATCAATGGCGCTGCGGAAAGATGCCCGCGTAGCAAATTTGCATGCGGCAGCCAGCTTGGCTGAGCTTGTGCTGGCGCAGATCGGGCACGGCGAAGCTGGTGCGTCCGTCGCCGCCGTACACGGTGCCGAGCAGGGAAAAAAGTGGCTGGTAGCGCCGATCTGCGATCTGGAGCAAACGCCCGTCGCAGGGAATGAAGCGGGATTGGGGCAGAACATCGCCCTGCGTGATCACGATCTCACCCATCAAGTGGTCCATGCTGCTGCTCCTTAGGCAATGCTGTCTTGCAACTCGCGGCATACCGCAAAGCCGCCGGAATGATCGGGTGTGACCCACACTTGCACGCCCTTGTCGCTGATGCGCAAGCCGCGCGGCTGCCAGTAGCGGGGGCGAAAGCCTGCGGTCGCCATCAGCTCCTGTCGAATCAAGGCATGGCGCGCCACAAATTCGCCATCGGCTGCAAACACATGCAGCAGGCCCAGCACGGTATCGGCCAGGTAAACGCTGCCGTCATCGCCCACCGCCACGCCGCTCAAGCTCATGCACTGGCCGGGTGCGTCGCCTGCTTGTGCCGTCAGCGCTGCCAATCGTTGCCACTGCCCCGCCGCATTGAAGATGTGTAGCTTTGCATCGGCGCAGGCCACCCAAAGCGTGTGGGATGCGGGGTTGAACACGAGCGCCGTGGCTATGTTGAGGAAATCGCGGGCATGCACCTCGCAGGCTGGTGCCCCCAAGCGCGCAACGCTCCTTCCCGCGGCAAACAGTTCTACGTGATGCCGATCTGCGCCGATGCGCGCTTCGCCCGCCAACCCGCCGATCTCGAGCGCCGCGCGGATGGGCAGCTCAAAACCGCTCGGGCGATCTTGGGCTTCAACGAGGCGCACTGGCAGGGAGCGAGTTGCATGCGCTCGGCTCATGGCCTGAGCGGGCAGCGCAAGCCCCGCAGCCGATGCGCTGAGCAAATGTCTTCGGTGAATCATCTGGATGCCTCTTTCTCGCTTTGGAAGAATTTACAAGCACTCTTGAAAAAGCGCCAGCCCTGGCCCCACCGGGAAGGGCCTCGCGCCCAAGCCATTGCCGTTGTGTT
Source organism: Comamonadaceae bacterium (assembly GCA_013298415.1). Lineage (GTDB taxonomy): Bacteria > Pseudomonadota > Gammaproteobacteria > Burkholderiales > Burkholderiaceae_C > JAAFHN01. Next base: position 5,785 of record JAAFHN010000017.1, on the reverse strand, counting down.
TTCGCCCCTGCACACCCCACACACCGTCTTTGCCGAGAGCCACGATGAGGTTGGTGTTCAGGTCTTGCTGAATTTGCACTTCGCATTGGCCAGGCGACTTTTGACGATCATGGTCAAACACCACGATGGTCAGGCTCAGCGGCGTGCCGGAGTTGTGAGCGGGTGTGCAGTAGGGCGCGCCTGGCCGCACCTCGCCGGAGCGGTTGTTGGCCTTCACCTCCACGAAGGATTGGTGATGGAAACCGGGCTGGTGGGGCCTCGGCCAGTGCTCATCCAGCGACACACACACGGCGTGCGCCGCACCCAGCGTGCACAGGCTGAGCGCAAAGGCTTGCTTGAGGGTCGCTGCGCATGCTGTTGAAAAGCTGCTGTCCATATGAGTTTCCGGTTACCGAACACAGGCTGGTTCAAACTATGCCGCCAACCCCAAGGCCTGTCACTGGTCCATTTGGACCAGGGCCGCCCCAAATCGCCCCACTTGCTATCGAGCGCCGGATTGGAAGCATCGAGCGGGCGCACCTCGGGCAAGCCTAGGGGCGAAAACGCGCGGCGCACCGATTCAGCGCCACTGCAGAGGCACATCGCCCCGCTGGAGCGCGCCGCGCCATCCCCAGCGCTGGTTGCCGGAAGCTTCTTGGCAGGCCCACAGGCCCACGGGCCGCCTGGCGTCATTGCCCTCAGACAGATTGATGTCCATGCATTTGCCATCCCAGACCAGTCGGTTCAGCCCAAGAGGGTGGTCCCACTTGATCGCGGAGGTGCTGCACTTCACGAGTACCAAGCGCGTTGCTTGCGCATTGGGAACAGCGCACAAATCGCCGATCGAAATGGCAAGTTTGCCGTCGGACGCGGAATTCAGCACCTTGGTAAAGCCGTTGATGATGAATCTTTGGTTCGGCGTGTCCCAGCACGGCGCAGCAACCACCTCTTTGCCCTCTGCTGGGCCATCCCAGGCGTCGAGGCAGCTGTTGCTCAAGCCCATCGAGTCACGCCCGCCCCAAACTGCGGGCGTTTGCGCCCAGGCCTGTGCGCCGACCATGGCCAAGAGCAAGGCCACGAAAATCGATTTCAAGTTCATCGCCAGTCTTTCAAAAAAAACGCCACCGCGCGGTTGCGCTGGAAGCTGCCAAACTGTGCTTCGCCAGCGTCGTTATGTCACTGGTTTTTTTGGACCAGTCCAAATTCTTGGGGCGGCTGTCACGGTCTGCACGTCATTCCCGCGAGTGCGGCGCCACACCGGCTGCAAGAAACTGCGTTTTCCCGCAGAATCCCGCCCTCATTCGAGATGAGCGAAGGCGAGAAAAGATGAGATTGCTGTTTGTGGCCGACCCGCTGGAGTCGTTCAAAATTTACAAAGACTCCAGCTTTGCGATGATGCGCGAGGCGCAAAAGCGTGGCCACACCATTGCCGCCTGCGAGCCGCAAGACATCGTGTGGAAAAGCGATGGCCTGGGCGTGAGGGCATCGGTGCGCGGCATTCGGCTCAACGGCTCGGGCCACGCGAGCTGGTTTGATCCTGCGCCAGAAGCGGGCGACGAGAGTGCCAAGCTTTCTGGTTTCGACGCGATCATCATGCGCAAAGACCCGCCTTTTGACAGCGAGTATTTTTACGCCACGCACCTGCTGGAGCAAGCCGAGCGCGAAGGCGCGCATGTGCTGAACAAGCCCCGATCCCTGCGCGACCACCCCGAAAAACTGGCGATCATGGAGTTTGCGCAGTGGATTGCGCCCACCATCGTGACGCGGCTCGCAAGCGAAGTGAAGGCCTTTCACGCAGAGCACCGCGACATCATCCTGAAGCCGCTGGATGGCATGGGCGGCGCGGGGATCTTTCGCGTGAAAGACGATGCGCTGAACCTCGGCGCGATCATCGAGACGCTTACAAAGGACGGCACCCAAACCATCATGGTGCAGCGCTATTTGCCTGAGATTGCGAAGGGCGACAAGCGCGTGCTGGTGATCGGCGGCAAGCCCGTGCCCTATGCATTGGCGCGCATCCCGCAAGGCGGTGAAGTGCGCGGCAATCTGGCCGCAGGCGGCAAAGGCGTGGCCCAGCCGCTCACCGAGCGGGATCGCGAGATTGCCGAGGCCTTAGGCCCCACGCTCGCTAGTCGCGGATTGCTGCTCGTGGGCCTTGACGTGATCGGCGACAAACTCACCGAAATCAACGTGACCAGCCCCACCTGCTTCCAAGAAATCACCGATCAAACGGGCTTCAACGTCGCCGCGATGTTTATGGACGCGGTGGAAGCTGGCGTTTCTCAGAGGGCGTAGGGGAATTCTTGAACGCAAAGGTCGCAAAAGAACGCAAAAGACGCAGAGTAAACAGCCAAAAAATGGATTGACTCGGTTGCCCTTTGGCTGTCTTCTTTTCGAACCCTACGTTCAAAACTTCCCCTAGAACCCCCGAGCAGCCTCAACAGCCAATTCCACCGATTCGTCGTCCACATCCAGGTGCGTGACCCAGCGGATGCGTTGGTGTTGGCTGCCGTAGAGGGCGCTGGTGGCTCGGATGCCTTGGGCTTTGAGGTGAGCGAGGAAGGGCTTGGCTGCGGGCTCGGCCACATCGGTGAACACGATGTTGGTGTGGGGCTGGTGAACGCTGAAGTGCTCGGCAAGCTTCGGGTTGGCCGCGGCCGCAGCTTTAAGGCCATCGGCCAAGCGCTGCATGCGGGCGTGGTCTTCGGCCATGCGGCGCACATGGTGGTCTAGCGCGTACAGGCCCGCTGCGGCGATCACACCGGCTTGGCGCATGCCGCCGCCCAGCATTTTTCGCACGCGCTTGGCTTTCGCAATCAGCGCGCTTGACCCCAGCAGCAGCGAGCCCACTGGCGCGCCCAGGCCTTTGCTGAGGCAGAGCGACACGCTGTCGAATTCACCGGCAATCGCCTTGGCGCAGGCGTACACATCCTGGCCCGAACGGCTGGCTTCTTCGGTTGCGGCGTTGAAAAGCCGCGCGCCGTCTAAATGCATGCTCAAGGCCTTGCTGCGGGCAAGGGCCGAGACGCTTTTCACGTAGGCGAGCGGCAGGTATTTGCCGCCGGTGGTGTTTTCTAGCACCACGAGCTTGGTGATCGCGAAATGCGGGTCGTCGGGCTTGATGGCGGCTTCGATCAGCGGCAGCGCAATCGTGCCATCGGCCTCGTGCGCGAGCGGCTGCGGCTGGATGCTGCCGAGCACGGCCATGCCGCCCGCCTCCCAGCGGTAGGTGTGCCACTGCTGGCCGCAGATCACTTCCTCGCCGCGCCCGCAGTGGCTCATGAGTGCCATCAGGTTGGTCATCGTGCCGCTGGGGGCAAAGAGTGCGGCCTCGAAGCCCAGCAGCTCAGCGGCGCGGGCCTGCAGGGCGTTCACAGTCGGGTCGTCGCCAAACACATCGTCGCCCAAGGGCGCGGCCATCATCGCGTCTCGCATGCCCGCAGTCGGCTGGGTGACGGTATCGGATCGGAAATCAGCGGTTTTCATGATGGAATGATGGCATGAAGCTCTTAAGAATTGGTTCAGTTGGACAAGAAGTGCCCGCCATCTTGGATGCCGCTGGCACACTGCGCGATGCCCGATCTTGGGTGGGCGATTGGCAGGGTGCCGCGCTCGATCCAGCGCGTTTGGCCGAGCTGGCCAGCCGAGATGCGTCTGCACTGCCCCGCATCGGAAGATCGGCGCGCATCGGCTGCCCCGTGGCGGGCGTGGGCAAATTCATCGGCATTGGCCTCAACTACGCAGATCATGCGGCCGAAGCGGGCATGCCGATCCCGAAAGAGCCGGTGGTGTTCATGAAAACCACGAGCTGCATCGTGGGGCCAAACGACGATGTGCCGCTGCCCACACTGCAAGGCAAGCTGAGCGCCAAAACCGATTGGGAGGCGGAGCTGGGCGTAGTGATCGGTCGCACCGCCAAGCATGTGAGCGAGGCGGATGCGCTTGGCTTCGTGGCGGGCTACTGCGTTGTCAACGACGTGAGTGAGCGCGAATACCAACTTGAACGCGGCCCCACATGGGATCGCGGCAAGGGCTGCGACGGTTTTGGCCCCGTGGGACCCTGGCTCGTGACAGCCGATGAAGTGCCGAATCCGCAAGCGCTACAAGTGTGGCTCGATCTGAACGGCCACCCCGCTCAGCGCGGCAGCACTGCCACGATGATTTTTGGCGTGGCCCAGCTCGTGAGCTACCTGAGCGATCTTTTCACCCTGCACCCTGGCGACATCATCACCACTGGCACGCCGCCGGGTGTGGGTATGGGCATGAAGCCTGCCCCACGCTACTTGAGGCGCGGCGATGTGATGACGCTCGGCATCACCGGCTTGGGTGTACAGCGGCAGGCGGTGATTTGACCCCGATCCGTGCCCCAATGGCTGGCACGCTGGCCGAGATCGCCGCGCCCGAAGGCACCCTCGTGCGCGCGGGTGCCACGCTTGGCTACATCGAGGCGATGAAGATGGAGCACGCCATTGCCGCGCCCTGTGCAGGCCGGGTGGGCGAATGGCAAGCCGTGGTGGGCGAGGTGTTGGAAGCAAATCAGTTGCTCCTGAATTTAGAGCAACAAAGCATGGAAACACTAGGACAGAGTGCTGAAATTGCTTCAAAAATGACTTCGACGACGGCCGCGACACCTCCAAGCGGCTCCAGCGCCCTCGAAGCGCTGACCAAGCGCCAAGCCCTCACGCAAGATGCCGCGAGGCGGCAAGCTGTTGCAAAGCGCGCCGCACTTGGCGGGCGCACCGCACGCGCCAATTTGGCGGATGTGCTGGGGCTGCATGAGCCTGAGCTGAACGCCGATCCTGGCGTGTTCATCGAATACGGCGCGCTCGCTTTTGCCGCGCAAGCCCAGCGCCGCAACATCGACGAGCTGCGCGCCGCCACGCCGGCCGATGGTATGGTGACTGGCATCGGCGCGGTGAACCGCGACGTGCTGGCCCCCGGCACCCACACCCAAACCGCCTTGCTCGCTTACGACGCAACCGTGCTCGCAGGCACGCAAGGCATGCGCAACCACCAGAAAACGGATCGGCTGCTGAACATCGCTGCCGAGAAGAAGCTGCCGGTGCTGCTCTTTGCCGAAGGCGGCGGTGGCAGGCCAGGTGATGTGGACATGCCCATCGTGGCCGGGCTGCATGTGCCCACCTTCGCCGCACTTGCGCGCTTGCACGGGCAAGTGCCCGTGATCGCCGTGGTGCATGGCCGCTGCTTTGCGGGCAATGCCGCATTTGCGGGCATGGCCGATGTGCTGATCGCAACAGAGTCCGCCAACATTGGCTTAGGCGGCCCCGCGATGGTGGAAGGCGGCGGCTTGGGCCAGTTCGCGCCCGAAGACATTGGCCCCGCCGCACTGCAAGCGCGCATCGGCGGCGTGGATGTGCTGGCTGTGGATGAGGCGCATGCCACCGAGATCGCCAAGCAAGTGCTCGCCTTTTTCCAAGGCCCGTTGCACAGCTGGCAAGCGCCGAGCGAGGGAGCGCAACTGGCGCTGCGCACCTTGGTGCCTGAAGCGCGCAACCGCAGTTTTGCCGCTATTGATTTGCTCGACGGCGTAGCCGATATCGGCAGCACAGTCGAACTGGGCGCGGCGCACGGCCAAGCCGTTCACACGGTGCTCGCACGCATCGAAGGCCGCGCGCTTGGCATCGTGATTTCTAACCCGCAGCACCTGGGCGGGGCGCTCGATGCGGCCGCCTGCCGCAAACTCACGCGCTTTTTGAACCTATGCCAATCGCGTGGCCTGCCGATTCTGAGCGCGATCGACGCCCCTGGCTTCATGGTTGGCCCTGCGGCGGAAGGCGAAGGCACC
>JAAFHN010000016.1 GCA_013298415.1 Comamonadaceae bacterium | reverse complement strand
ATGCTCCAGCTGAAAGGTGAGCATCACCTCGTAGATTTTTCGCGTCCAGGTTTGCTCGAGCGACAAAAACACATTGCGGGCCACCTGCATCGTGATGGTGGAGGCGCCCTGGCTTTTAGCGCGTCGCAAATTTGCAACGGCAGACCGCAGCACGCCCATGTAGTCCACGCCGCCGTGGGAATAGAAGCGCGAATCCTCAATCGCCAGCACGGCGTCAATCATCACCTTCGGGATTTCTTTGATTGGCACGAGGGTGCGCCGCTCCTCGCCGAACTCGCCGAGAAGTACCCCATCTTCAGAAAACACCTTGAGCGGCAGTTTGGGCCGGTAGTCCTGAAGTGAAGACACATCCGGCAGCCGCGAGTAAGCGGCCGACCAAGCGATTGCGCCAACGGCAAAGACGGAAACGACACCTGCGATGGCCAAAATGGCGCACATCAGCAGCGCGCGTTGCCACCAGGGTCTAGGGGCCTTAGGTGATGGGCGCGGGCCTGGTTCGGGGGCCGGGGGCGGAGCGCTGGTGGCGGAAGTCTCACTCATGGAGGCAAGTGTGTCACGGTTTCTCAACGCTGATTCGGCAGGCTTCGGGTTGACTTGTGAGGTTTCTTCGTGTGATTTTGGCAACAAAATTCATAGCAAAAAAACCAAAAAGTCTTTGCGCGACAGTACCCTTACTGCTACCATTCAAGTAACTTCTCAACTCTGAGGTGCGTGCTTGGGGCATTTGCTTCACGCCGCACGGAGACAGTTTTGATCGCATTGCCATCCATCTTCAGCCGCCGACCCCCTCCCATGCTGGGTTTGGATATCAGCTCGTCCAGCATCAAGCTGGTCGAGTTGGATCAAAACAAAGCAGGCGGCTGGGTGCTCACCCGTTGCGCCATCGAGCCGCTCGAGCGCGGCTGGGTGAGCGACGGCAATGTGGAAAAGTTCGACGAGGTGGCTGACGCGCTGCGCCGCTTGGTGAAGAAAAGCGGCACCAAAGCTAAGCATGCGGCGCTTGCATTGCCTCCCTCTGCAGTGATCACCAAAAAGATCAACCTGCCCGGTGGCATGAACGACCAAGAGCTGGAAGTGCAGGTGGCTGCCGAGGCCAATCAATACATCCCGTTTTCTTTAGATGAAGTGAGCCTGGACTTTTGCGTGATCGGCCCCAGCGCCACCTCGCAGGGTGATGTCGAGGTGATGATTGCCGCGTCCAGGCGCGAAAAAGTGCAGGATCGGCAGGGTCTAGCTGAGGCTGCCGGCCTGAAGCCCACTGTGATCGATGTGGACTCCTATGCATCGCGCCTGTCGGCTGGCCGCTTGATCGATGCATTGCCCGGCAACGGCAAAAACGCCATCGTGGCGCTCTTTGAGGTCGGCGCGTTTTCCACATCGATGCAGGTGCTGCTGAATGATGACGTGCTGTACGAGCGCGACCAAGCCTTCGGTGGCGCCCAGCTCACGCAGTTGATCGTGAGGCAGTACGGCTTTTCGCCTGAAGAGGCGGAAGCGAAAAAACGCAGCGGCGATCTGCCAGAAGACTACGAAAGCTCGCTTCTCGCTTCCTTTGTGGACAGCATGGGACAAGAAGTGGGCCGTGCATTGCAGTTTTTCTTCACGAGCACGCCGCACAACAAGGTAGATCACATCATGTTGGCAGGAGGCAGCGCCGGCCTGCCAGGCGCACCCGAGGCAGTGACGCGGCAAACGAATTTTCCCTGCATGATCGCCAACCCGTTTGAGGGCATGGCCGTGGGTGACGCGGTCCGTGAGAAGCGCCTGAAGCGCGAGGCGGCGTCGTACTTGACTTCCTGTGGCTTGGCCATGCGGAGGTTTTTGTCATGATTCTGATCAACCTACTGCCGCATCGGGAGGCTGCGCGCAAGCGAAAGCGCGAAGTCTTTTTCGCCACCTTGGGGCTGGCTGCGCTGGTGGGTGGGGTGATTGCTGGCGCGGTGTTTTTGTGGTTCCAAACCAAGATTAACTCCCAAGAGGCGCGCAACCAATTTTTGAGCGCCGAGATCAAAAAACTTGATGACCAAATCAAAGAGATTTCCACGCTTCAGACCGAAATCAGCGCGCTCAAGGCGCGTCAGCAGGCCGTAGAAGACTTGCAGGCCGACCGTAATCTGCCGGTTCAGTTGCTCAACGAGCTGGTGGCGCAATTGCCTGATGGGGTTTTTATCAATCGGCTCTCTCAGCGCGGCCCAACCAGCATCGAGTTCGGCGGTTCGGCGCAGTCCGATGAGCGGGTCAACGAGCTGCTGCGAAACCTGACCTATGGCAGCGAGTGGATCGGCTCGCCAGAATTGGTCGAAATTCAAGCTGGCCAATTTCAGGTTGGCGCCTCGGCTGGCATCAAGGAAGGTACCCGGAAAATCTCTAACTTTTCGATGCGAGCGAACCTGAAGCGACCTGCGGCTCAGCCAGCGGCGGCTGCCGCGAGCGGGCCCTCTTCGTCAGCGTCAGCTGCAGTCCCTCAGACTTCCTCGCCCGCATCCGCACCCGCATCCAAGAAGTAAGTGATGGCCATCAAGAAGATCAACTTGCCCTCCATCGAGCTTCGCTCGATCACCGAGGGGCTGAGGGCTCAGTTCACAGGCCTCAACCCCAATGACCCGTCGGTATGGCCAATCGTTCCTCGAGTTGCGCTTTGCGTGACTGTACTGGTGGCTGTGGTGGTTGCGCTTTGGTTTTTGTGGTTGAACAGTTATGACTCGCAACTCGACGCCGCGGTTGCGAAAGAAGTCACGTTGAAAGAAGATTACAAAAAGCGCTTGGTTCAGGCGATCAATCTTGAAGGTTTGAAAGATCAACGCAAACAGGTTCAGCAGTACGTCACCCAAATCGAAAAGCAGCTTCCGAGCAAAGCAGAAATGGACGCACTGCTTGCTGACATCAACCGGGCGCGTGCCGATCGGCTGCTGCAACTGGAGCTCTTTAGACCTGGGGCCGTATCTGTGAAAGAGTACTACGCCGAACTGCCGATTGAGCTTCGGCTCACGGGGAAGTACCACCAACTCGGAGGCTTCGCTGCAGATATTGCCCAGCTCTCCAGAATCGTTACGCTCAACAACATCAGCATCTCCCCGGCGGCGAACGGCATGCTATCGATGTCCACTCAGGCGCGGACCTTCCGCTACTTGGATCTCGATGAGGTCGACCAGCAGCGCAAAGCCGGCAAAGGGGCCAAGAAGTGAGCAAATCTGGGCTTCCTTTCCCCAGTCGAGCATTTGGTGCGGTTATTGTCTCCGCGGCGCTTGCCGTTTGTTTAATGTTGAGCGGCTGCTCCGACGAAAGCAATGACGAGCTGACCCAATGGATGACGGACCAGCGCAAGCAGCAAAAGGTGCGCTTGCCTCCTATTGCTGCGCCCAAAAAGTTCGTTCCGCAGGCGTACAAGGCGGATGAAGCGGAGGATCCGTACAGCCCGCAACGCTTGTCGCAAGCGCTGCGCAAGGAGATCAAACCGACGGCAGATACATCCGTATTGGTGAAGCCAGAATTGGAGCGGCAAGCCAAACTGAAGCAGCCCCTGGAATCGGTGCCGCTGGATGCGATGAGCTTTGTAGGGCAGATCATCAAGGACGGCGCCGCAGTGGCCCTGCTGCGTGTCAACGGCTTGCTCTATCGCGTCAAGCCTGGCGACTATCTCGGACAGAACTTTGGGAAGATCCTTGCCGTGAGTGATACCGATATTTCGCTGCGAGAAATCGTTCAGGACACAGAGGGGGAGTGGAGTGAGCGCCGAGCCACCCTTCCGCTTACTCAAGGGGCTAAATGATGCCGAAAATGCTTGCCATTCGATTCGTTTTGGCGCTTGCGCTTTGCACTTCGTGGTTGGTGAACGCCCAAGCGCAGAACACACTGAATGCCATCGGAGCATCCGCCCAAGCGGGTCAAGAAATCGTTCGCGTGGAATTGGCTCAGCCCTTGACGGCCCCGCCAGCCGGGTTTGTGGTTCAGTCGCCAGCACGGATCGCGTTGGACTTTCCGGGTGTGGTCAGCGCCGTGGGAAAAAATCTGGTTGACTTCGGCCAGGGTAATTTGCGCTCTGCAAACATTGTGCAGGCGGGAGATCGAACCCGCGTCGTCCTGAACTTGAAGCAGGCGACCAACTACCGCACTCAGTTACAGGGTCGAAGTCTGCTCGTTTTCCTCGATCCTGTTGCTGGTGCGGCCCCGAGCGCCGCTGTCGCCCCTACTTTCGCCGAAAGCCGGAATACGCAACTTCAGGTCTTGCGCGATATCGACTTCCGTCGGGCCGGCGATGGGGTAGGGCGAGTGGTCGTGGATTTGGGCAGCAACCAAGTCGGCGTAGACATTCGGCAGCAGGGTGCGCAGCTTGTGGTGGAGTTCCTGCGCTCCTCCATCACAGAAGGCTTGCGCCGCAAACTTGACGTTGCTGATTTTGGTACGCCGGTGCAGTTCGTGACCAGCAACCAAGTAGGCGATCGAGTTCGCATGGTGATTGAGCCCCGAGGGAATTGGGAGCACAGTGCCTACCAGAGCGATAGCCAGTTCGTTGTTGAGATTCGCCCCGTCAAGGTGGATCCGTCTAAGCTGACACCGGGTACGGGCTACAGCGGAGAACGCCTGTCGCTCGACTTCCAAAACATCGAGGTTCGCCCGCTTCTTCAGGTCATCGCTGACTTCAGCAACTTCAATGTGATCACATCCGACACCGTAACCGGTGCCCTTACGCTCAGGTTGAAAGACGTGCCCTGGGATCAGGCGCTGGACATCATCCTTCAGACCAAAAACCTGGGCATGCGGAAATCGGGCAACGTGCTCTGGATCGCGCCAGCCGCCGAATTGGCCGCGAAGGAAAAAGCAGAGTTGGAATCCAAGGCTGCCTTGCAGGCGCTGGAACCCCTGCGGAGCCAAGCCTTTCAACTCAACTACACCAAGGCAGCCGAAGTGGCTGGTCAGCTTGGGTCGGGTGGTGGTGGTGACAGCCGCGGTGGAGGGAGGTTGCTTTCATCGCGCGGCTCTGTGATCGCTGAGCCACGCACCAACCAGTTGTTCGTCACTGACGTCAGTTCGCGAATCGAAGCGATTCAGGAAATGATCCGTCGTCTGGACATTCCCGTCCGTCAAGTGGTGATTGAGGCCCGTATCGTGGAAGCCGACGACAAGTTCGGAAAATCCATCGGTGTGCGCTTGGGCGGTTCTGACTTGCGGGGCGTCCGGGGTGGAGACGCTGGGTACTCGCTGGGGGGCACCAATCGAGTAGCGTTCGGTGGGTCTTACGCGGCTTTGGATGGCACGACGCGCGCGGGCTCCAGCGGGCTGGATGCGGGGAACACAAGCTTCTTCAGTCTGCCCGCGGTGGGCCAGGGCGGATACGCCGCCGCCACTTTTGCGGCCTCGCTCTTCAGCGCGGGGGCGAACCGATTTTTGAACCTGGAGTTGTCAGCACTAGAGGCCGATGGTCGAGGCAAGATTGTCTCCAACCCACGGGTGGTTACGGCTGACCAAGTGAAAGCGCTGATTGAGCAGGGAACCGAATTGCCGTACCAACAAGCCACGTCGAGTGGCGCGACCTCGATTGCATTTCGCAAGGCGAACTTAAAATTGGAAGTCACGCCACAGATCACACCGGAAGGCAACATCATCTTGGAGGTAGACGTGAACAAAGACAGCGTTGGCCGTGCGACCGCTGGCGGCTTCGCGATCGACACCAAGCACGTGAAGACGTCCGTTTTGGTCGAGAACGGCGGCACGGTCGTGATTGGCGGCATTTTTGAACTCTTTGAGCGTGAAGAAGAAACTAAGGTGCCGTTGATGGGGGATTTGCCTGTGGTCGGCAACCTCTTCAAAGCGCGTCAAAAAACGCTTAGCAAGAGCGAGATGCTCATTTTCATTACGCCGAAAGTCCTGTCTGACCGGCAGGGTACACGTTGATGGTGTCGCGATCTATGTCCAGCCTGCCACTTACCAGTCTCAAAAAAAAGGGGAACGCTGTGTTACTCGGTTTCCTTCGCCTCTTGTACGGTTGGCTTGGCCTCCTCGTTTTTGTCGGCGTGCTTGCCGCTTGCGGCGGAGGTGGTGGCAATCCGGGAACCGGCACGGGCTCGGCGGCGCCTCCACCGCCCGCCCCGGTGGCAACACCCGCTATGGGAATTGGTCTGTTCAATTCCGCTGGCGCCGCCATTACGTCGCTGACTGATGGTAGCGTGACCTATGTTGCGGTGAAGTTGCAGACTGCGGCCGGTACCCCGATTTCGGGTATCGTGGTAACGTTTACCGCCGAAAACCCGGCGCTGGTGAAACTCCTGCCGAGCACCGGAACGGCCTTGACTGACAAAGACGGCCTAGCGAACTTGCAGGTAGCGCCGGCGCCAGGTACAGCGGGCGGGGCGACTTACTTCAACGCTGCTGCGACCGTTAACGGCGCTGCGGTGACCTCTCCCCGCCTGGGTGCCACCGTATCGCCTGCGGCGCCGGTCGTGGTAACTGCGCCTGGCATGAGTGTCGCCGTGGTAAGCCCCACTGGGACGACAGTTACGAATGTGTTGTTCGGTGGTGGACAACTTGCGCGCGCGGAGTTGAAAGATGGTCGGGGTGCTGCGGTGCCGAATCGGCTCGTCACATTTTCCGCCCAACCAGCGACCTTGGTTTCTATAAACCCGGTCACCGCCTTGACGGATCAGCGGGGTGTTGCAACCGTTTCCATCAACCCCGTCTCTATCTCTGTTTTGGGAGCTGCTCGGGTCGAGGCAACCGCCGTGGTCGACGGACAGCCCGCGACTGGCGGCTTCGATTTTGCGGTGCAGGCCGTGAGTCTGGCACTATCGCCACTGCGTTTTGGGGCCTCGACGCTCGCCTCCTCAGCAGAGACGTCCGTTTCCCTGGACGCCTTCGTTGGTGGTAATTTGGCGATTGGTGTGCCGATCAGCGTGCTATTTGCGGCCTCCTGCGGAAGGGTGAATGAGGCTGATGCAGTACGAGGGCTCAGCGTGGGCACTGATGGGAACTCTCGTGCCGCAGTTGTTTATCGAGCCGTGGCACTTGACGGAACACCATGCCGTGGGAGAGTGAATTTCAGTGCAGTTGCAACCGGCGCACCGGCCCAGCAAGGTGCGGTTACCGTTGCTGATCCCGTTGCGAATGCGGTCAACTTTGTTGGCGCCACGCCCAACCAAGTCTTCGTTGCCGGCTCCGGCGCACAAGAGCAATCCGTCGTTGTGTTCAAGGCGCTTGCCGGCACCACTCCTTTGCAGGATGTTGCAGTGCGCTTCACTTTGGCGACCAATCCCGGCGGTGCTGGTTTGGCCAGTACGGGCAGTGCAGAGCCGGTCGTGGTCAGCACCAATGCAGCTGGCGAAGCCCGAGTAACGGTTTTCTCCGGCTCGATTCCTGGGCCACTCAAGGTGCGTGCTACCTTGGTTTCAGATCCGAACACGTTTTCCGAAACACAAAACCTCAGTGTGTCCTCAGGTCCGCCCTCTCAGCGGTACATGAGTCTTGCGGTCGAGACCTTTAACATCGAGGGGTGGAACCGGGACGGCACGAACACCAAACTTACTGTGCGTCTGGCCGATCGGCAGGGCAACCCTGTGGAGAATGGTACGGTCGTGAACTTCACGACAGAGGGCGGTCAGGTGCAATCGAGCTGCGCGACCCAAATCAATAACGGCATTTCTGCTTGCACTGTGAATTTTGAAACGCAAAACCCTCGGCCCGCGGGGGGGCGAGCGTCCGTGCTGGCTTTTGTTGCGGGCACCAAAGACTACGTCGACGTCAACGGCAACAACAGGTTTGATGCCGGAGTGGACGTCCTGGTGGATCAAGGCGACGTGTACCGGGACGACAACGAGAACGGTCGCTTCGATGCAGGCGAATTTTTGGTGAGTCGCGGCGGCAACCTCGTCTGCCCGTCCGCTGGCGCACCAGTGCCGTCGAGGCAGGCTACCTGCGACGGTAGCTTGTCGACCATCGTGCGGCAGCAAACATTGATCATGTTTGGCTCGTCACAACCGCTTCTTACCGTCACCAATGTCGCTACTGGCGGGATATCCTTCAGGATTTCGAGTCGCGACAACCCGCTCATCCCGATGCCAGCGGGCACGGTTGTCTCCGCAGAAGCGATAGACAATACGCCCAGCAACAACCTCGGTTGCTCGGTCGTTAAGGTCTTCGGAACACCGATTCCGAACGTATCTCCAGGCACAGATCCCCAAGCCGATCTCGCGACCAGCTCCTCCGTCGCACTCAAAGATTGCGCCGGTGGTGACTCGGTCGTTGTTACCGTGCGGGCACCGAGCGGATTGGAATCTTCTTTCGGGATCCAGATTCCTGTGGCTCCAACCCCTCCTGCCCCAGTGCCAATCATCCCTGTGGCGGACAACATCACTGCGGCGACCCCTTCGCCATCGCAGATCTTCGTGGCAGGCAACGGTCTGCAGGACGATTCGTCGGTAGTGTTTCAGTCGCGGTCCGGCACGACGCCAGTCGGCAGCCAAACTTTGCGCGTGAGTATCGTCGGCAACATCGGTGGCATTCAACTCGGCTCGCGTGGCAACACCACTCCGCTGACGGTGGTAACGGATGCCAATGGTCGCGCGACGGTTGCTGTTTACGCAGGCACGATTCCTACTCCGGTCAAGCTGCGGGCGGAGCTCGCCTCCAATCCCGGCGTGGTAACTGAAGTTCAGAGTTTGGTGATCACCTCAGGACCACCTTCGCAGCGCTTTTTTAGCGTTACGGTTTCAAACCCCAATATTGAGGGAATGAACATAGACGGCAGCCGTACGACCTTTAACGTCTTGGCGGCCGACCGCCAAGGCAATCCTGTGCCAAACGGGACGCGTGTGAACTTTGTTGCCGAGGGCGGCCAAATCGCTAGCCCTTGTGAGATGCAACAGAACAACGGAATCTCCGGCTGCAGCGTTCAGTACGCTTCTCAGGATCCTCGGCCGACCAATGGGCGCGTGTCGGTGCTGGCCTATGCAGATGGAACCAAAGACTACATTGATGTGAATGGAAACAACCGCTTCGACGCAGGGGATGTGCTTACGAACATCGGAGACGCTTACCGCGACGACAACGAAAACAACGTCTTCGACCCAGGTGAGTTTGTGGTACGTCGCAACGTTGGTTCGGTGGCCTGCAGCGCAACGAGCGCTCCAGTCCCAGGAGTGGTCAACACCTGTGACGACACGCTCAACACAAACGTGCGCAAGCAGTTGACGATTCTTGTGCTGCCTAGCTTCTCAGATGTGACGCTCTTGTCGGTTACACGGGTGAGCACCACTAGTGCCGTGGTGTCGGTGCGGGTCAATGCTACCGGCTTGCCAGAGTTGCCGATGCCCAGTGGCACGCGGTTGACCGTTAGCGGGATTGGCCAAAATTGCACATCGGGCACTGCTGCACCTCCGGCCGTGGGACTCATCTTTCCCACAAGCGACCTGGCTGCGCAATTGGGCACCGTTCACGACCTCGAAATCGCCTGCACCCAACGTGCGGCAGGGAGCGTCCGCTTGACCGTGACCGCGCCTTCGGGATCGGCGACTTCGTACGCTATCCCCATTCCGGCGGCTCCCTGAGGCCGATGGCAGCTTGAGCCATGACTGCGGCTGTGATTGCCATGGTAGGCATGCCTGGTGCAGGTAAAAGCGTGGTGGGTTACGGTCTGGCGAAGAGACTCTCGTTCGGGTTTGTAGACTTGGACGCTGCTGTCGCACGGGCGGAAGGTGCGAAGATCTCGGAGCTGTTTCGGCTCCGGGGAGAAAGAGGGTTTCGTGCCGCCGAGGCACGGGCGCTTCAGCAAGTCTTGTGCGACGACACTTGCCTTCGGGAGGACGGGCTGGTACTAAGCCTCGGCGGAGGAGCTTTGATGGATCCAAGCAGTCGGGCGCTCGTCACCCGCCTGACGCGCGCCGTATATTTGCGTTGTCGTCTTGACACCCTAACTCAACGGGTGGCACTCAACAACAATCGGCCGCTGCTCGCGGGCCCAGATTCCGCCGCAAAGCTGAAGGCGATGCTCGAGCTGCGTGGGCCGCAGTACATGGAGGCGGCTGAATTCGTGATTGATTCGGATGATTGGTCAGTCACCCAAACCGTCGACCGCGTCCACGCGTGGTTGGGCGGAGCGGCGGGCTGATTGACTGGCTGTTCCCCAGGCTGCGTTTTTGGCCCGTCAACTGTTAGCGACAATCGGGGTATGGAACCTGGACTCTACACAAAGGGCTTTAAACGCCGCGTCAATGTCGCGCTAGGTCTGCGCAGCTATGACATCGCCATCGGCCGTGGCCTACTCGCATCATTTGATTTCGGCAACTGCTCGGGCCGGACAAGCGCGTTGTGCGTTGTGACCAACTCTACCGTTTGGCCGTTATGGCAAGGGCGCCTTCTCAAGGGGGTGCTGTCTGCATATACCCTGATTGATCCCATCGTGATCGAAGACGGAGAGCACCGCAAACTATTGAGCACGATTGAGACGGTTTGGAGTCACCTGCTCGCGCATCGGGCTGACAGAAGCACGCTGCTCATTGCCGTCGGCGGCGGTGTGATCGGCGACATCACGGGCTTTGCGGCAGCTTGCTACCAGCGGGGGATTGACTTCATTCAAGTGCCGACGACTCTGCTGGCGATGGTGGATTCATCGGTTGGGGGCAAGACGGGAGTGAATCACCCTCTTGGCAAGAACATGATTGGGTCATTTCATCAGCCCAAAGCCGTGATTTGCGACATTGATACGCTGAGTACTTTGCCGCCGCGCGAGTACGCAAGTGGGATCGCGGAGGTGATCAAGTACGGCGCGATCACGGATTTGGCGTTTTTTGAGTACCTGGAGCAGCACATGGAGGCGCTTGTGGCGCGAGACCCGGAGGTGCTGATTGATGTGATTGCGCGCTGCTGCGAGATCAAGGCGGATGTGGTGGCCAAAGATGAACGCGAATCGGGTCTGCGTGAGATCTTGAACTTCGGGCACACCTTTGGCCACGCGATTGAGGCGGGCTTGGGCTACGGCGAGTGGCTGCATGGCGAAGCGGTGGCTGCGGGCATGGTGATGGGCGCGTATCTCTCGGAGGCTTTGGGCCTCTTGCCGATGCGAGACGTGAATCGGATCATTGAGCTGACCAAACGGGCTGGCTTGCCGGTCCGCGGCCCAAGCAGTTTGGCGGCCGCTGAGTACCTGGATTTGATGCGGGTCGACAAAAAGGCCCGCAATGGCGCCATTCGCTACATCGTGTTGGATTCTCTCGGCAAAGCGCGCACGCAGCCTGCGGATGACGCGCTGGCCCTTGCCAGCATCGAGCGCGCCAACGCGCTGGCCGCAACTTCGTCCTAGCGCGCCCAAACTGCAATGGCCCGCCAAGCGCGCGTGGTGTTGCCCGGTGAGTTGCATCATGCGCTTTTGTTGGCTCAGCCTAACACCCAGCCCCTAGAGGCAAGCGCGCTTCGCCATCGCGCCGTGGCCATCCTCCGAGACCAAGCCCATGCCCTCGGCTTGCCACTTCATGGATTTGTCGTGCTGCCAGATCGCTGGCATGTGCTGGCCACGCCGCAATCGCCGACGCAGCTCACGCGCTTCATGCAGCTAGCGGCACGGCAAATTACACGGGTAGTGCGTGAGAGCGTTGGCGGAACTGAAACAGCTTTGTGGGCGGGCAGGTTTCGCGCCGGCCTGATATCGCCCGATGCGATGCTGGATGTGCTCTGGGCTTTCGATTGCTGGGCTGGCGAGGCCAATTGGCAGTCCGCCGCGCCACTGCACTCGGCGAGTGCAGCGCACTGGGACGGGCGAACCGAGATGAATTGGCTGACGGCACATCCGCAAATTTGGGCTTTGGGCAACACCCCGTTTGCCCGCCAATCGCGTTACGGGGCTCTTCGGGAGGATTTTGTAGGTGCTGGCAGAGCAAGCCGAGTCTCGAACGCTGCGCAACACGGCTGGGCCTACGGCTCGGGTGAATGGCTCAAAGAGGTCGAACAGCGCGCGGGCCGGGCGCTTACGCCTGGATCTCCAGGGCGCAAAGCGGGGGCGAAGTTAACTGTCCCCAATTTAATTGAATTAGATTCGAGTGCAACTTAAATCGGGGACAGATTAAGTAAAAACTGCGATGAACACGGGTAAACCTGAATAAACTGCAAGCATCGATGCCCACCAGGAGCACCCATGCGCCCGAACACGCCCGAATCCGCCGCTGCAACCACCTTCGCGATTTCCGCCACTGCAGAATCCTTCGATGCTGAACGCCAAGCCCTGACCCAGCACGGCCTGTACCGCCCTGATCAAGAGCACGACAGTTGCGGCGTGGGCTTCACGGCCCACATCAAGGGCAAAAAATCGCATGAGATCGTGCGCAATGCGCTGCAAATTCTGAGCAACCTCGACCACCGGGGCGCAGTGGGTGCGGATGCCCTCATGGGCGACGGCGCTGGCATCTTGATTCAGTTGCCCGATGCGCTGTACCGCGAAGAAATGGCCAAGCTGGGTATCGAACTGCCCGCCCCAGGCGAATACGGCGTTGGCATGGTGTTTCTGCCGAAAGAGCATGCCTCGCGCTTGGCCTGCGAGCAAGAGCTGGAGCGCGCGATCAAAGCTGAAGGCCAGGTGCTGATCGGCTGGCGCGATGTGCCCACGAACCGTGACATGCCCATGTCGCCCACCGTGCGGGCCAAAGAGCCGGTGATTCGCCAGGTGTTCATTGGCCGTGGCAACGACGTGATCGTGCAAGACGCGCTCGAACGCAAGCTCTACGTGATCCGCAAAACCGCGAGTGCTGCGATCCAAAACCTGAAGCTCAAGCACAGCAAAGAGTATTACGTGCCAAGCATGAGCAGCCGCACCGTGATCTACAAAGGCCTGCTGCTGGCCGATCAAGTGGGCGAGTACTTTGACGACTTGTCTGATCCGCGCTGCGTCTCCGCGCTTGGCCTCGTGCATCAGCGCTTTTCCACCAACACCTTCCCCGAGTGGCCGCTCGCTCATCCCTACCGCTATGTGGCGCACAACGGTGAGATCAACACCGTCAAGGGCAACTACAACTGGATGAAGGCGCGTGAGGGTGTGATGTCATCGCCCGTGCTGGCCGCAGACTTGCAAAAGCTGTACCCAATCAGCTTTGCCGACCAATCCGACACTGCAATCTTTGACAACTGCCTGGAGCTGCTCACGATGAGCGGCTACCCGCTTGCGCAAGCCGTGATGATGATGATCCCAGAGCCTTGGGAGCAACACAGCACGATGGATGCGCGGCGCAAGGCCTTCTACGAATACCACGCTGCGATGCTGGAGCCTTGGGATGGCCCTGCGTCGATCGTGTTCACCGATGGCCGCCAAATCGGCGCCACGCTGGACCGCAACGGTCTGCGCCCCTCGCGTTACTGCGTCACGGATGACGATGTGGTCATCATGGCCAGCGAATCGGGCGTGCTGCCCGTGCCTGAAAACAAAATCGTGCGCAAATGGCGCTTGCAGCCCGGCAAGATGTTCTTGATCGATCTGGAGCAAGGCCGCTTGATCGACGACGAAGAGTTGAAGGCCCAGCTCGCCAACAGCAAGCCCTACACGCAGTGGATCGACAACCTGCGGGTAAAGCTCGATGACTTGCCCGAGGTGTCAGCCGAGGCAGCACCCAGCGTGGCGCTGCTGGATCGCCAACAGGCTTTCGGCTACACGCAAGAAGACATCAAATTCCTGATGGCCCCGATGGCCGCTAATGGCGAAGAAGCCATTGGTTCGATGGGCAACGACTCGCCGCTGGCGGTGCTCTCCAACAAAAACAAGCCGCTCTACAACTACTTCAAGCAGCTTTTCGCGCAAGTCACCAACCCGCCGATTGACCCGATTCGCGAAGCGATTGTGATGAGCTTGGTGAGCTTCATCGGGCCGAAACCGAATTTGCTCGACATCAACCAGGTCAACCCGCCCATGCGCCTGGAAGTGAGCCAGCCCGTGCTCACCGCAGCCGACATGGCCAAGCTGCGCCAAATTCATGTGGCGAGCAAAGGCAAATTCAAGAGCTTGACGATTGACATTTGCTACCCCGCAGCATGGGGCCGCGAGGGTGTGGAGGCCAAGCTCGCATCGCTC
>JAAFHN010000299.1 GCA_013298415.1 Comamonadaceae bacterium | reverse complement strand
ACCAGAATCGAAGTGTCAATCCCGAAGCGCTGGGTCATGCTGGGCCTTGCGAAAGCTGTGAACGTCAAAGGCAGGTGTGTTTGCGGCGATCTTCGAGCGCAATACGCCGAGGCGAGTGCGATCCACCACGCGGGTTTTCAGCAGAAAGCCGTTGGCGCTGGGCAAAAGCTCAATTTTGTCGCCAGGCCGCGCGCCCAAGCTGGCCAACACGCTGGCGGGAAAAGTGACTTGCCGCTTGGCCGTGAGAGATAGGAGCATCGATCGCCTTACGATGTTTTACTTTGGTAAGGTGATTGTATGGCGACTTGCGCTTGGACGCTTGCCGCGCCCAGGCGCGAGACAATCGTCAGATGCAAAGCCCTGAGCCGAATAGCGAGCCGCCCCTCGCACCCAGTTCCCCCCACAGCCCGGAGCTACTGGCCCAGGTTGCTGCGCTGCCTGATTTGCCAGGCGTGTATCGGTACTTTGATGCACAGGGCGGGGTGCTTTATGTGGGCAAGGCGCGAAAGCTCAAGCGCCGGGTTGCGAGCTACTTTCAGCGCAATCACGACGGCACACGCATTGGGCACCTGGTGAGCCGCATCGTGCGGATGGAAACCACCGTGGTGCGCTCTGAGGCCGAGGCCCTGCTGCTTGAAAACAACCTCATCAAAACCCTCGCGCCGAAGTTCAACATCCTGTTTCGGGACGACAAAAGTTATCCGTATTTGAAGTTCAGCGCCACAAAGCCTGCGCCGGATTCAGGCGCGGTGGCGGCCACCAGCTACACGCGGATGGCCTACTACCGTGGTCTGGTGGAAAAGCGCCACCGCTACTTTGGCCCGTACCCGAACGCCTGGGCGGTGAAAGAAACCATCCAGCTGCTCCAGCGCGCTTTTTTGCTTCGCACTTGCGAAGACACGGTGTTCTCGAACCGCACGCGGCCTTGCTTGCTGCACCAAATCAAGCGCTGCAGCGCCCCTTGTGTGGGCCAAATTTCGCCCGAAGACTACGCGCAAGACACAAGCAACGCGGCGCGCTTTTTGGAAGGCGATACCGACGGCGTGCTGGGCGAGCTGCAAGCGGCCATGCTGGCCCATGCAGAAAAGCTGGAGTTTGAACAAGCCGCCACCGTGCGCAACCAAATCGCAGCACTTTCAAAAGTGTTGCACCAGCAAAGCATGGAAGGCAACAGCGCAGACGACGGCGACAAAGACGTGGACATCATCGCCGTGCGTGTAAACGGCGGCCGAGCGTGCGTGACACTCGCGATGGTGCGCGGCGGCAGACATTTGGGCGACCGCTCGTTTTTCCCGGCCCATGTGGAAGACGCAAGCGCCGTGGAGCTGGACGAAGCCGGAGAACAGCCGCTTGCCAAAACCCCGGACGACATCGCGCACGCGGTGCTGAACGCTTTCGTGGCGCAGCATTACGTGGAAAGCCCGCACCCGCCCGTGATCGTGAGCAGCGCGCAGATTGATGAGGCAATCATCGATGCCATCACCACCACCAGCGGCCACAAGCTGCACACCGTTCACAACCCGCGAGAGCAGCGGCGCGTGTGGCTTGAGATGGCGCAGAAAAACGCGGCCTTGCAGCTTGCCAGGTTGCTCGCCGAAGAAGGCTCCCAGCAGGCCCGCGCACGCGCCCTGGTGGATGCCCTGCAACTGCAAGCCGACGATCTGGCTGAACTGCGCATCGAGTGCTTTGACATCTCGCACACCGCAGGCGAGGCCACGCAGGCAAGCTGCGTGGTGTTTCAGGGCCACGGCATGCAATCCAGCCTTTACCGCCGCTACAAGATCGAAGGCATCACGCCCGGCGACGACTACGCCGCGATGCGCCAAGTGCTCACCCGCCGCTACACCAAGCTGGCCGAAGCATTGAAGCTGGGCGACGACCAATTGCCCGATTTGGTGCTGGTAGACGGTGGCAAGGGCCAGGTAAGCATGGCGCGCGAGGTTTTTGAGGAGTTGGGCCTGGATTTGAGTTTGATCGTGGGCGTGGAAAAAGGCGAGGGCCGCAAAGTAGGCCTAGAAGAGCTCGTGTTTGCCGATGGGCGGGAGAAGGTCTACCTCGGCCATGATTCGCCCGCGCTGATGCTGATCGCGCAGATTCGAGACGAAGCCCACCGATTCGCCATCACCGGCATGCGCGCTGCTCGCGCCAAAACGCGGGTGGGTCAAAGCAAGCTCGAAGACATCCCCAACATCGGCCCCAAGCGCCGCGCCAAGCTTTTGCAGCGCTTCGGCGGCATTCGCGGCGTGGGCAATGCCAGCGTGGAAGACATCGCTACAGTTGACGGCATATCGACACAACTCGCCGAGGAAATCTACCGTGCCCTGCATTGAGAAAAGCGCTGACCGTTTGCCGGGAGCGGCCCGCCCTCGTATCGCATTGCGCTGGGCAACCCTCTTAGGCGCAGCAGCCATGCTCGCTGGCTGCAATGTGCTGCCGGTGAACAGGCAAGCGCCGAGTCCGGCTCCTGCGCCCAGCGCTGCACCGGTTCAAGCCCCGGCCCAAGCGCCAATACCCGCGCCAGCTCCAGCCCCCAGGCCAGCTCCCGCGCCGCCACAAGCTGCTCGCCCCGTTTTGCCGCTCGTCACGTCTTGGCAGCAATACCGCCAACGCGCAGCTCAGATGATCGCGGCGGCCAACCCCCAGGCCACGTTCGCCGGGCCTTTGCCCGAGCCGCTGGCATCGATTCCGGTGCTGCAAGTGCAGCTGAATGCCGATGGGAGCATTCGCAACATTGAAGTGCTGCGCGTGCCGAAATTTGAGCCGCAGACGGTGGAGATGGCAAAAGTGGCGATTGCGCGCGCGGCGCCCTTCGGGCCTGTGGGCAATCTGCCGCGCCCTTGGCAGTTCAACGAGACGTTTTTGTACAACGACGCCCTCAAGTTTCAGCTGCGCACGCTCGTTGAAGGTGACTGAGAGGGACCGGGTGGCAGTCTGAGCAGCCAGCCAAGGGTTATCCTCAGGCGATGTTCTTCACCATTCCCACGCTCCTTACCTGGACGCGCATCGTCGCGATCCCGCTGATCGTGGGCGTGTACTACCTGCCCAACATCAGCGATCCCACGAAGAACCTGATCGCTACAGTCATGTTCGTGCTGTTTGCGCTCACCGATTGGGCCGATGGCTACTTGGCGCGAAAACTCAATCAGGCCAGCAGTTTTGGGGCGTTTCTTGATCCGGTGGCTGACAAGTTCCTCGTCTGTGCATCGCTGCTCGTGCTGGTTCACATGAACCGCTGCGATGTGTTTGTGGCCCTCATCATCATTGGCCGCGAGATCGCGATTTCGGCCCTGCGCGAATGGATGGCGCAAATCGGTGCAGGCAAATCGGTCGCCGTTCACATGATCGGCAAGGTGAAGACCGTGGTGCAGATGGTGGCCATTCCGTTTTTGTTGTACTGGGGCGACCTCTTTGGGTTCATCAACACGCGAGTTGTGGGCTACTGGCTGCTTTGGATCGCTGCGATCCTGACCGTCTGGTCGATGGTGTACTACCTGCAAAAAGCGATTCCGGAGATTCGCGCCAAGGTGAAGAGGTGAGTGCCGAGTTGGCTTGGGTGAGGCCTTGACCGAGGTGCGCAAGGGCTTGCCGCCCTGGTTTTGGCCGGCCGTGTTTGTGCTCATTTGGAGCAGCGGCTACATCGTGGCGCGCTACGGCATGCCGCACGGCCCGCCGATGACCTTCCTCTCGATTCGATTTGGGCTTTCAGCAGCGTGTTTTTTTGCTCTGCTGGGCTTTGCGGCGGTGGTGCTCAAGCAATCCATCAAATGGCCGCAGGGCAGGGCGCAATGGCTGCACATGGCGGTGGTCGGCTTGCTGATGCAAGCGGGCTATTTGGGTGGCGTGTGGGCGGCGGTGAAAGCGGGCATCGGCGCAGGCTTGGTGGCGCTGATCGTGAATTTTCAGCCAGTGCTCACCGCGCTGTGGGTGGCCAAATTTGAAGGCGGGCAAGTGAGCCGCAAACAGTGGCTGGGCTTGAGCGTGGGCTTCGTGGGGCTGATCTTGGTGATGTCTCGCAAGTTCGGTGCGGGCGGCGAAGCCACCGCGCTCAATCTCGGTTTGAGCGTGCTCGCACTGCTGGCGATGACGACGGGCGCGCTCTACCAAAAGCGATTCGTGCAGCCTTGCGATGTGCGCAGCGCAAGCGTGGTGCAAATGCTCGCTGGCCTGGCGGTGCTTGGGCCGCTTGCGCTTTTTGAAGCCGAGTCCATGCGCTGGACGCTTGCCAGCGGCGCGTGGAACACCGAGCTGATCGGCGCGATGGCGTTTTTTGTGCTCGTGCTCACGCTTGGCGG
>JAAFHN010000117.1 GCA_013298415.1 Comamonadaceae bacterium | reverse complement strand
CACTCGAACCGCTGGCCCGAGCCAACCATTCCTGCCAGCCCGGAAGCGGAGCCTGATTCATGCGGCGATTCTATGAACGCCTGCACCCCCCTGTCTTGGCAGAAAACTGACATCTGGGCATGGCTCCCTGCCCAATCTGCATGTGGGGTCGGAGTGGCCGTCAGTTCAGCCGAATGCGAAACACCGCCGCGGTGCCGCTGGTTTCGTTGCTCACGATCAAGAACGGCGAGCCGTTGCGCGAATCGCTGGCCTTGATGAGCAAGCACTCAGGTGCTCGGCTTCGGCTTCAGTTTTTAATGGATTCGACGCTAAATGTCAGCGGGCATCAAGCGCGACTGACCTGGGCGCGCAAGACTACCAAGCACTTCGTCCAGCGCCGCACTTTCGCGCACCTGAAACACATTGCCTTCTGGGTCAAACCCATCGCAGGCGCGCAGGCCGCGGAAGAGCCATTCTTTGCTGGCTGGCTTGATCTGGCCGCCGTGCAAGGCAGCTTGGGCACGGGCTTCGGCAATCGACGCAACGGGGTAGCAGGGTTTCATCGCCGATTCTTCGCGCACTTGTGGCGGCTCGATGATGTGGATTTGGTCAGCGATCTTTTTCGGGATGGCGTGGATGACGATTTGGTAGCTGCCGCCATCGAGCAACACGTGGCCTTTTTCGCGCTCCAACTCTTGCATGCCGAGTGTGGCTTGGTAGAAGGCCGCGAGCTTGGCAACGCTCTTGGCGAAGACGACGGTGTTGGGTTTGGGCGCGGTCATGGCGGAAATTTTGCCTGCGCCAGGCTCAAGGCACAGGCAGCCCCCGCGACTCTTTGACTTCTTCCATCACCGCATAAGTCCGCGTCTCGCGCACGCCGGGCAGCTGCCAGAGCACGCGGCCTGCGAATTCTCGGTAGGCGGCCATGTCGGCAACTCTGAGCTTGAGCAGGTAGTCGAACCCGCCTGCAACGAGGTGGCATTCCATGATGTCGGCGTTGGCCTGCACGGCGGCTTTGAATGCATCAAACACATTGGGCGTGGTGCGATCCAGATGCACTTCCACGAACACCGCCATACCGCGACCGAGCTTGGCGGGGTTGAGCCGCGCTTCAAAGCCCAAGATGTAGCCATCACGTTGCAGCCGCTGCGTGCGGGCGAGCACGGCGGTGGGCGACAGGCCCACGAGTTCGGCGAGCTTCAAGTTGCTCAGACGCCCGTCTTCTTGCAGCGCGCCCAAAATGCGCCAATCGATGCGATCCAGGTCTTGCATGGTGATTTATGCGGCTGATGCGCGGTATTTTGGTGAGTTATTCATCGAAATTCAATTCAAACTTCGCACATTGTCGCACCCTCACCCATACCGTTCAGGCTGAGCTTGTCGAAGCCGCTGCAGCCTCACTTCTCCCGTTCGGGCTGAGCTTGTCGAAGCCGCTGCACCCCTTCGACAGGTGCACCCCTTCGACAGGCTCAGGGCGAACGGAGTGGGAGACAAGCCCCCCAACCCCAACCCCTCCCCCAGCAACCCCCATGCCCACCCCCCTCCCCACCCAAGATCGCCTCCCTTCCCCCTATCGCGACGAGACCCGAGTCGTGGCCCAGGCCCTGAAAACGCTGGAAGACTCGCTTGATTGGCCCAAAGTGGTGGCTGCGGCCACGCCCTGGGTGGAACAGGTGCGCAAAAACCCGCCGCCGTTTTGGGCGATGGAGAGCTTGCTGAAGGAGTACCCGATCTCGAGTGCCGAAGGCCTGGCGCTGATGCGGCTGGCAGAAGCCTTGCTGCGCATCCCCGACACGCAAACGGCAGTCGCACTCGCTGCCGATCAGCTGGGCCGCGCGAATTTTGACGAGGACAAATCGGGCGTGATGGCGAGCTTGAGCCAGCAAGCGCTGTCGCTCTCCAAGAAATTCCTGCCCGATGCAGAGGGCTCCGGGATCATGGGCCGCCTGGGGGCAAAAACGGTGGTGGCCGCCACGATGCGGGCGGTGGCCTTGCTGGGCAAACAGTTCGTGTTGGCAGAAGACATCGTGGCCGCGCTGAAGGAGGCCGATGTCGCGCGCCGGGAGCAAGCCAATTTGCGCTTCAGTTTTGACATGCTGGGCGAGGGTGCTCGCACGCAAGCCGACGCAGACCTGTACTTTGCAAGCTACAAAAACGCTATTCAATCCATAGCGTCAAACATTGAAAACAAACTGACAGAGAGGCAAAAAGACTCCAAAACAACCGCAAAAGCCCATCCGGAAGCCGAAAACGATGGCATCTCGATCAAGCTGAGCGCCCTGCACCCCAGATACGAGTGGAGCCAGCGGGATCGCGTGCTCACCGAGCTGGTGCCCCGCGTGTGGCAGCTGTGCGAATTGGCTGCGGCTGCCCGCATGAACCTCACCATTGATGCCGAAGAAGTAGACCGCCTGGAGCTGAGCCTGGACGTGCTCGATGCGCTCTTGAAGCTCGTGGCCCAGCACCACAAATCTTGGGGCGGCTTGGGCTTGGCGATGCAGGCCTACCAAACCCGCTCGCTGCCGCTGATTGCAGAGGTCACGCGCATGGCCCGCGTGAATGGCGTGAAGCTCATGTGCCGCTTGGTCAAAGGCGCGTATTGGGACGCAGAAGTGAAGCGCGCCCAGGTGGAAGGCCTGCCGAACTACCCTGTATTCACCCACAAACACCACACCGATATCGCGTATTTGGCGTGTGCAAGGGCACTTTTAGCGTCAAATGACGTGATTTACCCGCAATTCGCTACGCACAACGCGGCCACCATTGCCGCCATTGCCCAGCTTGCGCACGCGGTGGGTTTGCAGCCCGGCCTGCACTACGAGCTGCAACGCCTGCACGGCATGGGCGGCGGGATTTACCGCGAGGTGCTGGCCGATCCGCGCGTGAGCTGCCGGGTGTACGCGCCCGTGGGCTCGCACCGCGATTTGTTGGCTTACCTCGTGCGCCGCTTGCTGGAAAACGGAGCCAACGCGAGCTTCGTTCACCAGCTCTCTGACGAATCGGTGAAGCCCGATGCGCTGCTGCTGAGTCCCTTGCGCATGGAAGCCAGGGCGAGCTTGGTGATGCCTGCGGACTTGTTTGCCGAACGCGGACATGGCCGCGTGAACAGCGCCGGGCTGGATTTGGCGGTGGCTGAGATGCGCGCGCCGATTTTGCAGGCTCTGGGTGGGCTCAAAACGGCTCACGTGCCCGATTTTGATGCCAAATCACTCCGCTGTCCCGGTGTTTTCAGTATTTGTCGCTATCAAAAATGGAGCGCCACGCCAGTGGCTGAGCGCGGCACGATTTTGCGCAAAGCCGCCGATGCCTTGCAAGCGCAGATGCCGCACTTTTGCGCGAGGTTGATGACAGAAGCGCACAAAACGGCAGCAGATGCCGTGGCCGAAGTGCGCGAAGCGGTTGATTTTTTGCGCTACTACGCCGTTGAAGCCGAGCGCATCATGCAGCCCATCGACTTGCCTGGCCCCACGGGCGAGAGCAACCAATTGCGCCTCAACGCGCGCGGCGTGTGGGTGTGCATCAGCCCCTGGAACTTTCCGCTGGCGATTTTTATGGGGCAGGTCGCCGCTGCTTTGGCAACCGGCAACGGCGTGATCGCCAAGCCTGCGGAGCAAACGCCGCTGGTGGCCCAAGAAGCCGTTGCGCTCTTGCACGCGGCGGGCGTGCCCACGGAAGCCTTGGTGTTCGCGCCCGGCCCGGGCGAGACGGTGGGCGCGGGCTTGGTGGCCCTGCCCGGCGTGGCGGGCGTGGTGTTCACGGGCTCCACGGCGGTGGCCAAAATCATCGCCAAAACCCTTGCCGCCAAAGACGGCCCGATCACCCCGCTGATTGCCGAGACCGGCGGCATCAACTGCATGGTGGTCGACAGCTCTGCCCTGCCTGAGCAGGTGGTAGATGCCGCGATTCAAAGCGCCTTCAAATCCGCTGGCCAGCGCTGCAGCGCCCTGCGGGTGTTGTGTGTACACGAGGCAGTGGCCGACCGGGTGGTAGACATGCTCCAAGGCGCAGCCGCCGAGCTGCGAGTTGGCCCAGGTGCCGCCTTGGAAACCGATGTAGGCCCGCTCATCGACGCAGAAGCCTACTCAGGCGTGTCTGGCTATGTGGATAGCCTGAATTTCAAGGGAAATGGCACCTCTGTCCAGGTATTTACAACATCTGATGCTACAAATTTTGCATCATCCGCCGCCCGCATCGAGCAAACCACCTCCGTTCGCCCCGAGCAAGCCTCATCCGTTCGCCCTGAGCTTGTCGAAGGGCTACCCTCCACCGCTCGCCCCGAGCCCGCCACCTCCGTCCGCCCTGAGCAAACCACCTCCGTTCGCCCTGAGCTTGTCGAAGGGCTACCCCCCACCGTTCGCCCTGAGGTATCGAAGGGCACAGATGCGCCAACGCGCTCAGAGGGCTTCGATACCTCAGCCCGAACGGCAGCAGGGTCAGCCCGAACGGTGTTGCCCTTCCCCGGCAGCACCCACACCCAAGCCCCAGTGATCGCGCAAGTGCCGCATTTGAGCGCCGTGAGCACAGAGGTCTTCGGCCCCGTGCTCCACGTCGTGCGCTGGAAAGACGGCGAAGGCAAAGAAGGCGTGATGGGCGGCGGCTTGGATGCGCTCGCTGAAGCCATCAACGCAACTGGCTACGGCCTCACACTCGGCATCCACACCCGAATTGACAGCCGCGCCCAAGCCTTCGCAGACCAAGTTCACATCGGCAACGTCTACATCAACCGCAACATCATCGGCGCAGTCGTAGGCAGCCAGCCCTTCGGCGGCGAAGGCCTAAGCGGCACCGGCCCCAAAGCCGGCGGCCCGCACTACCTGCTGCGCTTTTGCGCGGAGCAGACCGTGACGGTCAACACCACCGCAGCCGGGGGAAATGTGGCGCTTTTGGCGGGGTGAGGGTGTGTTGCCCTGGCATCCGTGAATGCGACCGTCAGAGTTTGCGTTCGGCGCGAGGCGGCAAAAACTCGGTTGTGGCAATGGCTCGGGCCTCGGGCTTGGCCGGAAGTTTGAACACCTCTGCAACCAGGTCGATGCCCGACTGGATTCTGGCCATGTCGATGGTGCCCAGGCCCGCTTCGCGGGCGCCGGGGGTGTCGACAAAGCGGTCAAACGCCAAACGAGCGCGACGCCATTCCAGTTTGGCGTCGGTGCGTGGCTCAACCTGCATGAGAGCGGCGATGGCTGCATCGGTGTCCCGCACCGCTGCCTTGACTGAATCGTGATACACCCGCACGAAGCGCTCCACCGCCTTGGGGTTGGCCTTCAAAAACTTGGGATTCACCATCAGCACATTGCCATAGACGCGCAAACCCAATTCGTAGAACGGGGTCACCGTGTAGTACCTACCGGACATGTCTTCACGCTCCAAATTGAGCAAGGTGGTGAAGTAAAAGCCGGTGATGCCATCGTATTGCCCCGCTGCAAAATTCTTTTCTCGTGCCGCGGCGTCCACGTTTTGCCACTTGACGTTTGGCATGTCGGCCTGCCTGGCCAGCGCGGGCCAGAGTTTGCGACCCCCATCAAATGGCGGGGCGGCAAGGTTGAGTTCGCGTGACTTCAGACTGACCGAACTGCGCAGAAAAAGCGCTGCGGGCGTGCGCTCGTAGAGCACGTACACCGCAACCGGCGGTGCCACACTCGGGTTGCGAGCGGCAAACTCCACCAGTGCGCTTAAGTCACCCAAGCCGATGTCGAACTCTCCGCCTGCAACCCTTGACACAGTCGCGGCAGAGCCGGTACCTGGCGTCACGACGACATCAAGCTTTTGCGCCTTGAACCCACCCTGCACGGCAATCGCGAGCGGTGCGGCTGGCCCTTCCCAGCGCCAATCGTTGAGAAACCGCACGCCATCCTGCGCAAAGCCGACCGAGGAAAGCGTCAACGCGCAAAGTGCCGCTGCTGAGCAAGCGAGAAATCGAGCTGCAACACCTGGTGGTGGACCCGAAAAAGAAGAATTTGGCATTACTCAAGTCTACTGACCGGTCAAACACCACGCTGTCAGACGTCGTGAATGGATCTCGTCGCGCGCAGCTTGCACCCAGGGCAGCTGCTCGGATACCTGGCTCCTTTGGCGGGGTCAGACACAGGCAAACGCGCTAGTCCCGAAGCGGCGCGCGCAGGGCTTTGGTCTCGGATCGCTGGCTTTTTCCTTCAAGGCGGCGCAGTTTGGAGCCATACGTGGGCTTGGTTGCGCGACGCGGCGCGGGCGGGGTGGCCACGCTGTTGACAAGCTCATGAAGCCGGGCCAGCGCATCCGCCTTGTTCATCTCTTGCGTGCGATGGCTCTGGGCCTTGAGTACCAAGATGCCGTCTTCGGTGATGCGGCTGTCGCGCAGAGCCAGCAAGCGCGCTTTCACGTCATCCGGCAGGCTGGAGGCTGCAATGTCAAAGCGCAAATGGATCGCGCTCGACACTTTGTTGACGTTTTGCCCGCCCGAGCCCTGCGCGCGGATGCCGGTGAGCGTGACTTCGGACGCGTCAACACACAGGCTGGGGGCGGGTCGCATCACTGCTTGGCCGATTCGCGGCGCAAAGCTTGGCTGTCGAGCAAGACGCCAAGCAGGCGATGCAGCCCAACGGCAGGGGAGCGATCTGCCCACCACCGCATCAAGAAGCCAGCCAAAACCGCATGGCCACCAGCGCCTGCGCAAAGGCCCAGCCGCAGGCGAAGCGGTCTAGCGGGAGAACGGTGAGGCCGCGTTTTGCGCGCCAGGCACCGTAAGCTGCCATGAAGGCACCGGCCAGCAGGGGCGAGAGCAGCAGGTTGGCGTGTTGCCAAAAGGCGGGCAGGAAGCCAGGCTTGAGCGGGACTTGCGGCATCACGAAGGCGCTGACGGCACCAACTGCGGCGCCTAGGGCCGCGTAAAGCGCCACTTGGGTGAGCCAGTGAGGGGCAGGCTTTTTCAGGGCATCGCTCAGGGCATCGCTGAGCGCGCCGGGTTCGGAATCTTCTGAGCTGTTGGCTTGAGCGCTGCGCTGGCTGGCTCGGACTGACGCGACAGCCGAAGCGCCGGATGCTGATGAGCTGAAGACGCCTTGCCAAAGCCGCACCAAGCCCTCCCAGAGCAGCACGAGCACGGTCTCGAACAGCAGCTCAAAGAGGATTTCGAAGATGACTTCCATCTGCGCGGCCCGTTTTCCGTGAAGTGAATCTTGAACTCAGCTCAAGCCGCCGCGTCGGCAGAAGCCGACGCCACCCGCCCCGCCGCAAACGCCTCATACCAAGCCAAACATTCCGGGTTGGCCATCGCGTCGCGGTTGACGACCTTGTCTATCGGCTGGCCCAAGAGCAGCTTTTTGATGGGCAGCTCTTGCTTCTTGCCGCTGAGGGTTCTGGGAATGGCGCTCACTTGGTGGATGCTGTTGGGGATGAAGCGGGGGCTCAGGTGTTTGCGGATGGCCTC
>JAAFHN010000532.1 GCA_013298415.1 Comamonadaceae bacterium | reverse complement strand
GTCAAGCCCCGCATCGCGCTCAGCCACCAAATCGGCAAAGCGCACAGCGGTGCGGATTTGTGCGGGTGTGAGGCCTTTCCTCTCGGTGAGTTTGCCAATGAAGCCTTCGCTCAGGCGGGCATCGGCTAGGCATGTGCTGAGCACATTGCGCACCAAGCCCTCGCGAGCACCAGGTGGCGGCGATTTAAGCTCCAGGTGGTAGGCAAACCGGCGGCGAAAGGCCGGATCGATCTGCTCAATCCGGTTCGTCACCCAAATCGTGGGCACGGCGTTTTGCTCCAAGATTTGGTTCACCCAGGCTTTCCCATTCACGCTGGCGCTGTGGCCGGGAGAGGCCATTTGTTCAGCGCGGGCCATGAACTGCGCGGCTTCGCCTGAGATGGGTGGGAACACATCTTCCACCTCGTCAAAAAGCAGCGTGGAATGCTCAGTGCCTTTCAAAAACACCTGTGCAATTTGCAGCGAGCGGTAGCGATCGCGGCCTGAGAGCGCATTGCCATCGCGGTCGGCAGACTCCACCTCAAACAAATCCAGGCCCGCGGCTTGGGCGAGCACCTTGGCCAGTTCGGTTTTGCCTGTGCCGGGCGGGCCATAGAGCAACACATTGATGCCTTGCGCGCTGCTGGCCACAGCCGATTTCAGCAAGCGCGTGAGTGCGGCCACATCGTCTTTGGCAAACTCGAAATCGCAGGCGCTCAAGCTCGTGCGCGAGGCAGGCCGGGTGAACACCGCCATCAGCTCTGCGCGATCTCGGTATTCGCGCATCAGCACAGGCGGCAGCTTTTCGCTCACCTTCATCAGATCGGCCAAATCGGTGATGTTGTGCTCGGAAATCAGGTTTTCCACGAGGCCAATGCGCTCCAGCCGCGAGCCCGCCCGCAGCGCCTCGCCCACGTCTGCTGCTTGCACGCCGGCCACTTCGGCCAGCGCCGCGTAGGCTTCCCCGGCATTCGCCACCTTGAATTCCACAAGAATAGAGCGCAAATCGCGCTGGTAGCGGGCCAGGGTGCCGTAGAGCAGCAAGGCGCGCTCGGCTTGGTTGAGCTGCAAAAGGCCTGCCAGCTCGTTGATGTTTTTTTCTACCAGCGTGCTGTGCTTTTTCAGCGCCCGGCGCAGCCAGTCGCCTGTTGCGCTGAGCGTGGCCAGCAGGTCTTTGGGGAAATCTTTGGCGTATTCATCCAGGTAGAAGAACACTGTGCCTTCTTCGTAAGGCCCGCGCCATACCGCGTGGCGCTCCAAAAATTCGCGGTGCTCCAGCGCCTCGTGGCCCTTCCAAAACTCATTGCCTTGGCAGCGGCGGTTCAGAAAATCCCGCAGGCGCGAAAGCACCGGCATGGGCCAAACCACGTGGCGGCCAGCCAGGCTCATCAGGCCATTCAAATCGCGGCGCACATTGAACTTCGGGCCTTGCTGCGCGGCCAAGCTCAGCACAAAGTGCGAGCACATCAAATCGAGCACAGGCGCAGCCAAGAGCCCTGGCGAAGGCACCACTGTTTGATCTGATGCGCGCACCGCATGCTTGTGCGCCAAACCATCCACCGCAACGCGACGAACCATGAAGGGCCTCCTGACCACAGGGTTTGCCTGTGCCGCACCATAACGCAGACGAAGGCCTTTGGGAATACGGGCCAAAGAAATCCGAGTTTTGCGCAGCTTTTTTGCGTCGCATTCCCACACAATGCAGCGCATGATTACCTTAACTGACGTTCAATCTGCGGCGCAGCGCGTGCTTGGCCATGTGCTGGATACGCCTTGCGTGGCCTCGCAAACGCTCTCAGACATCACCGGCGCGCAAGTTTTTTTGAAGTTCGAAAACTTGCAGTTCACCGCCAGTTTCAAAGAGCGCGGCGCTTGCAACAAACTGAGCCAACTGAGTGCCGAGGAGCGCGCGCGCGGCGTGGTGGCGATGAGCGCGGGCAACCATGCCCAAGGCGTGGCTTATCACGCCCGGCGCTTAGGCGTGCGGGCCGTGATCGTGATGCCGCGCTTCACACCGATGGTGAAGGTGGAGCGCACCAAGGGTTTTGGCGCAGAGGTGGTGTTGCATGGCGACACACTGGATGAGTCTCGCTCGCACGCAAGGCAGCTTGCTGAGGAGCAGGGCCTGGTTTTCGTGCATCCGTATGACGATCCAGCGATTGCGGCGGGCCAGGGCACGATTGCGCTAGAGATGCTGCGCGCCCAGCCGGATTTAGATGCACTCGTGATCGCAGTCGGCGGCGGCGGCTTGATCGGCGGCATGGCCGCAGCCGCCAAGGCATTGAAGCCCGGCATCCAAATCGTGGGCGTGCAAACCCAACGCTTTCCGGCCATGGTGAATGCCCTCCAAGGCAGCAGTTTGCCGATGGGTGCGAGCACGATTGCTGAGGGCATTGCGGTGCCGTCGCCCGGAGAGCTGAACATCGCTCTGGCACGAGCCCATGTGGACGACTGGCTGATCGTGGACGAATCCGACATCGAGCAAGCCATCGTGCTGCTGCTTGAAGTGGAGAAAACGCTCGTGGAAGGCGCAGGTGCGGCGGGCTTGGCGGCTTTGCTCAAGCACCCCGAGGCGCTGCGCGGCAAAAAGGTGGGCCTGGTGCTCTGCGGCGGCAACATCGATCCGCTCTTGCTGGCTTCGATCATCGAACGCGGCATGGTGCGCAAGCCA